>NZ_JBHWGV010000019.1:51681-103590 GCF_042732955.1 Kitasatospora sp. NPDC059747
CGAAGGGCTTCTACGGGATCTACGCCGGCCTGGTCGTGGTCGCCGCGGCGATCACGCTGCTGTCCACCGAGTACACCCAGGGCCTGATGACGCAGTTCGTCCAGGTGCTCGCCGGCGTGCTGCTGCCCTCCGCGACGGTCTTCCTGCTGCTGCTGTGCAACGACAAGGCCGTCCTGGGCCCGTGGGTCAACGGCCCGAAGACCAACGCCTTCACCTCGGCCGTGGTCGGCGTGCTGGTCATGCTGTCGCTGATCCTGACCGCCGCCGTCGTCTGGCCGGACATCAGCTCGGAGGCGATCCTGTGGATCATGGCCGGCTGCGGCGTGGCGGGCGTGCTGGTCGCCGGGTACTTCTTCACCTTCGGCCGGAGCGGCACCAAGGAGGACCCGGTCGACCGCACCGGGCGCGAGAACTGGCGGATGCCCCCGCTGGAGACCCTGGAGAAGCCGGTCATGTCCACCGCCCGCAAGGTCGGCATGGGCGCCCTGCGCGCCTACCTGCTGATCGCGATGATCATGGTCATCATCAAGGTCGTCCAGACCGCCCTCGGGCACTGAGCCACCGTGAACCCACCGAACGGACGGGGGCGGGCCGAGGGCCTGCCGCCCGTCCGTTCCGCTTTCCCCTCCCGTCCGCCCGCCGTCTCCCCGTAGGAGGTGCCGCCGTGCACACCCTGACCACCGTCGAGTTCCTGGTCCGGCTGGCCACCGGCGTCGCCTGCGGCGCCCTGATCGGCGTCGAACGCCAGTGGCGCGCCCGGATGGCCGGCCTGCGCACCAACGCCCTGGTCGCCGCCGGCGCCACCCTGTTCGTCCTCTACAGCGAGGCCGTCGGCGACACCGGCAGCCCCACCCGGGTCGCCTCGTACGTCGTCTCCGGCATCGGCTTCCTCGGCGGTGGCGTCATCCTGCGCGACGGCGCCGGCGTGCGCGGCCTCAACACCGCCGCCACACTGTGGTGTTCGGCCGCCGTCGGGGTGCTCGCCGCCTCCGGCAAGCTCGAACTCGCCGTCCTCGGCACCCTCGCCGTGCTCGCCGTCCACCTCGTGCTGCGCCCGGCCGGGCGGCTGCTCGACCGCGCCCCGCAGTCCGGCAGCGACCCGGACTCCACCAACCGCGCGACCGTCCACGTGGAGTGCGACCGCAAGTCCGAGGCGCACATCCGGGCCCTGCTGCTCCAGTCCCTGTCGGCCTCCGGGCTCACCCCCACCGGCCTGCGCGCCCGCCGTGCCGACAACGGCGAGGCCACCAGCCTGCGCGCGACCGTCGCCATCACCGGCCAGGTCGCCCCCGCGCTGGAGCAGGTCGTCACCCGGCTCTCCCTCGAACCGGGCGTGCGCGACCTCCACTGGCACGTCGAGGACGAATCGGACGATCCCGGCGCCCCGGCGCTCGCGTGAGGGAGTAGAACGGAGGGACCGTCAGACCGTCCACCGCCAGGAGGCCCGATGCTCACTCCCGACCCCAGGCACGGGCCGCTCGTGCCGCTGCTCCTGGTGCTCACCGTCGTCACCGGCGTGGTCGACGCGGTCAGCTACCTCGCGCTCGGGCACGTCTTCGTCGCCAACATGACCGGCAACGTGGTGTTCCTCGGCTTCGCCCTGGCCGGCGCGGCCAACCTCTCCGCGACCGCGTCGCTCGCCGCCCTCGCCGCCTTCCTCGTCGGCGCCCTGGCCGGCGGGCGCCTCGCCGACCGTCTGCCCGAGCACCGGGGACGGCTGCTGCGGGCGGCGGTGGCGGCCCAGGCGGCGCTCGTCGTCGTGAGCACCGTCCTGGCGGCGGCGGCCGGGCACACCGCCGACCCGGTCCGCTACGCGCTGATCGGGCTGCTCGCCCTGGCGATGGGCGGCCAGAACGCGGTGGTGCGCTCGCTGAAGGTGCCCGACCTGACGACGACGGTGCTGACCATGACGATCACCGCCCTCGCCGCGGACCGCTCCGGCCCCCGCCGGCTGGCCTCCGCGGTCTGGATGCTCGCCGGGGCCCTGCTGGGCGCCCTGCTCGTCCTCCACGCGAACGTCCCGACGGCGCTGGCCCTGGCCTCGGCTCTGCTGGTCGCCGTCGCGGCCGTCCTCCACCGCGCCTCCCGCACCACCCCGCCCTGGGCGGCGCGGCCGTGACCAGGGCGTGTCTCAGGGGTGGTAGATCTCCTTCATCGCCGTGATCTTCCCCTGCTCGTTCCGGTGGACCGCGAAGTACGGCGTGCTGGCCAGCTTGTACGTGGCCAGCTCGGCCGGCGCGATCGTGCGCTCCTTGGTGCCCTTGCCGGTGAACTCGATGACCTGCACCACCGCGTTCTTCGTCAGCTGGTAGCCCGTGGCGTCGCCGGTGGGGGTGTACTCGACGAGCTCCTCGTTCTCCGCCTTGTAGCCGCAGCTCACCGGCGTCAGGGTCACCTTGGTCACGCCGCCCGCGGTGGTCGCGGAGTCGAACTTGACGAAGTCCGGCCGGGCCGGGTCCGGGTGGCAGGGCTTGAGCGCCGCAGAGGCGGTCGGCGCGGGCGTGGTGGGTGCCGCGCTCGCCGTCGGGGCGGGCGCGGGCGCGCCGGAGGCGGCCGTGGTGGGCGCCGGCGAGGCGGCCGCGGGCGCGGGGTCCGGGTCGTCCGGCCCGCAGCCGGTGACGAGTGCGGCCAGGCCCAGCGCGAGCGCGGCGGCCAGGGCGGTGCGGCGGTGCTTCATGTCTGTGGTCCCCCGGGTGCGGTTGGCTGACGGAGGAGACGCGGATCGGCCCCGGTCGGTTTCAGTCGTCCTGCCGGTGGCCCGCGCGGCCGCTCCAGAGGGGTTCGAGTCGGGCCCAGGAGCGCGTCCAGGACTCGTCGGACCGCCGTTCGAGGGCCCGCAGCCGCAGGCGGAGCCCGACGACGACGAGCGCGACGAGGGCGAGCAGCGTGCCGGCGCCGATGCAGGCGGCGGAGACGACGACGGCGCCGCGGTCGAGCGGGGGAGCGGTGACGGTGCCGTCGGGGTCGACCCAGATGCGGACGGTGCTGCCGACGGCGGCCGTCCGGGGCGCCTGGACGGTGCCGGTGTGCGGCTGCCCGTCGGGGTACGTCCAGCTCGCCTCGGCCTCGACGCGGCTCTCGTACCCGCCGGCGAGCCGGCCGGCGGAGGTGCCGTGTTGGGGCGGGCCGAGCACGACGGCGTCGACCTGGTGGAGCCGGCCGTGGTCGGCGGCGGCCCGGGGCGCGGCGGAGCGGTAGCTGACGAGGGCGCCGGCGGTGGCGAGGGCGAGGGCGAGCAGCAGTCCCAGCGCGGCGACGGCCCAGGCGCGGGCGCGGGAGCGGTCCACGGACCGGGCGAGCGGTTCGCGCCGTCCGCCGAGGGCCCGTCGCAGCTGGCGGCCGGTCCGCCGCGGGAGCGACGCCGGCCGGGCCGGCCGGGGGCTGCTGGACACGATGACGGCTCCTCAGGTGTGTTGGGACTGTGCAGTGGTGAACGGTGTTCCGTTACCCAATGTCCACCCCGCGCGAACCCGCGCACAAGAGCCGTGCGGGTTCGCACGAACGCGGCGTGTGACGGCCGGGCGCCGGTGGCGGCGGCCTCGGCGGCCGGAACGGGGTGACCGGAACGGGACGTTCGGCCCTCGGCAGGGCGGCGCGGGCGGGGCAGGCTTGGAACCGGGCCGTGCCTCCCGTGCCCGGGTGCGGCCCGGCCCGGTTCGCCGTGGGGGCGTCGGGCCGCGGTGTGCGGCAGGGGGCGGGTGTGGGGCCCGCCTCCTGCCCGCCGTACGCCGGGTTCTGACGTCGCGCCAGGTCAGCGGCTTGTTCTCGCCGGATATACACTCGGAGTATACGCGTGGGGTATGGTCCTCTCCATGAGTGTTCCCTTGACCCTGCTCGGGCTCCTGGAACGGGAGCCGAGCCACGGCTACGACCTCAAGCGCGACTACGACGCCCTGTTCGGCCGCGGCAAACCCCTCCCGTACGGTCAGGTCTACGCGACGCTCGGCCGCCTCGCCCGCGACGGCAAGGTGGTCGCCGGCGAGGCGGAGCCCGGCGACGGTCCCGAGCGCAAGCGCTACGTGATCACCGAGACCGGCGCGACGGAGTTCGAGACCTGGCTGACCGAGCCCGTCGCGCCCGAACCCAACCTGCAGAGCACGCTGTTCACCAAGGTCGTGCTCGCCCTGATGCTCGGCCGCGACGCCCAGGACTACCTGGACACCCAGCGCGCCGCCCACCTGCGCCGGATGCGCGAGCTCACCGACCTGCGCCGCACCGGCCCCCTGGTGGACGCCCTGCTGGCCGACCACGGCCTGTTCCACCTGGAGGCGGACCTGCGCTGGATCGACCTCACCGCCGCCCGCCTGGGCGCCCTCGCCGCGGAGGTGCGGCGATGACCGCCGTGATCGAGGCCCGCGACATAGCCCTGTCCTTCGGGGAGACGCCCGCGCTGCGCGGGGCCAGTCTCTCGGTCGAGGCCGGCGAGGTGCTGGCCGTCATGGGCCCGAGCGGGTCGGGCAAGTCGACGTTATTGCACTGCCTGGCCGGCATCCTGGTGCCCGACGCCGGCGAGGTGCACTTCGACGGACAGCGGATCGACACCATGGCCGAGGCCCGGCGCAGCGCCCTGCGCCGGGACCGCTTCGGCTTCGTGTTCCAGTTCGGCCAGCTGGTGCCGGAGTTGACGGCCGAGGAGAACGTCGCCCTGCCGCTGCTGCTGAACGGCGTGCGCCGCGCCGCCGCGCTGGCCGACGCCCGGCCGTGGTTCGCCAGGCTCGGCCTGGACGGCATGGAGAAGCGCCGCTCCGGCGAGCTGTCGGGCGGTCAGGCGCAGCGCGTCGCCCTGGCCCGCGGCCTGGTGGCCCGCCCACAGGTGCTCTTCGCCGACGAGCCGACCGGCGCCCTGGACTCGCTGACCGGCGAGCAGGTGATGGACCTGATGGTCGCCTCGGCCCGCGAACAGGGCACGACCGTCGTCCTGGTGACCCACGAGCCCCGCGTCGCCGCCTACGCCGACCGCGAGGCGATCGTGCGCGACGGCTCGGCCCGGGTGCTCTCGGCGGGACCGGTGGCGGGGTCGGTGGCGGGGCAGGCGGCCGGACCGGTGGCGGGACCGGTGGCGCCGTGATCGCCTTCTCGCTCCGCCTGGCCGTCAGCGGCGGCCGGGAGGCGCTGGCCCGGCTGGCGATGATCGCGGCGGCCGTCGCGATCGGCGTCGGCCTGCTGCTCTCCACGTTCGCGAGCGTCAACGCGATCGGCCGGGCCAACGAGCGTCAGCTGTGGATGAATTCGGGTACCAAGAGCCGGGCCGAGGCACCGGCCGCCGTCGACCCGCTCTGGTGGTACGCGCACGGCGACTTCTACGACGGCAAGGAGGTCTTCGAGGTCGAGGTCGCCCCGACCGGGCCCACCTCGCCCGTCCCGCCGGGCCTGACCGGGCTGCCGGCCCCCGGCGAGTACTACGCCTCGCCCGCGCTGGAGAAACTGCTGCGCGACGTCCCGGCCGTCCAACTGGGCGACCGCTTCCCCGGCCGGCTCGCCGGCACCCTGGGCGACGCAGCGCTGCCCTCCCCGGACAGCCTGTCGATCGTCATCGGCCGCACGGCGGACGAGGTCAGGGCGGGGCCGCGCGCCCGGCAGATCACGACGATCGCCACCACCCTGCCCGCCGACTGCGACAACGACTGCTTCGGCCACGGCGTGCGCGGCGACGCGATGACGCTCATCCTCACCGTGGTGGCCGGCGCGCTGATCTTCCCGGTGCTGATCTTCATCGGCACCGCGACCCGGCTGTCCGCCGCCACCCGCGAACAGCGCTTCGCCGCGATGCGGCTGGTGGGCGCGACACCCCGGCAGGTCTCGGTGATCTCGGCGGTCGAGTCCACGGTGGCGTCGGTGGCCGGGACGGTGCTCGGCTTCGCGCTCCACGCGGCGCTGCGCCCGCTGGTGGCCGAGGTCCCGTTCACCGGGAGCCGGTTCTTCACCTCCGACCTGACCCTGACCGTCCCGCAGGTGCTCGGCGCCGTGGTGGGCGTGCCGGTGGCGGCGGCGCTCGCCGCCCGGTTCGCGCTGCGGCGGGTCACGATCTCGCCGCTGGGCGTCTCCCGCCGGGTGACGCCGAAGCCGCCGAGCGCCTGGCGGGTGGTCCCGCTGCTGGCGGGGCTGGGCGAGCTCGGCTACTTCGTCGACAACCGCCCGCCGACCACCAACGGTCAGTCGGCGGCCTACCTGACCGGCTTCCTGCTCGTGATGCTCGGCCTCGTGGTGGCCGGCCCGTGGCTGACGATGGTCGTCGCCCGGGCGGTGGCCCGGCGGACCGGCCGGCCGGCCTCGCTCATCGCGGTGCGCCGCCTCGCGGACGACCCGAAGGCCGGGTTCCGCTCGGTGGCCGGGCTGGTGCTGGCGCTGTTCGTGGTCACCTCGACGGTGAGCGTCATCGGTACGATCAACGCCAACCGCGGTGCGCTGAGCGGTGATCCGGAGATCCGCAAGGCCGTCGTCCACGCCCCGTCGTTCGACCTCTTCCGCTCGGACGCGATGGGCACCGTGCCCGACTCCGTGCTCGCCTCCGCCCGCGCCGTGCCCGGCTTCCGCGGCCTGGCACTGGCCCACGACAACCCGGCCGGGCTCGGCCGGGAGTACCACGGCTCCGAGGCCATGCCCGCGCCCGCGCTGGTGCTCTGCCCGGAGCTGGCGCAGGTCCCGGTGATCGGCCACTGCGCGCCGGGCGCGGCCGTCGCCCTCGTCCCGCTCTGGCAGTTCGTCGACCTGCGGGAGGCGAGCGCCCAGGAGTGGCCCGCCGCTCCGATCTCCGTGCAGGACGCCGCCGCGCTGCCGGTGCGCATGGTCTACACGACCACCGACGGCTCGTCGGCGGCCATGGAACAGCTGCGGACGCTCTTCACCAGGGCCTACCCGACGTACGAGGCGCGGATGGCCGCCGACTGGGGCACCGTGTCGCAGAAGCAGCTCCAGGGCTGGCGCCAACTCGCGAACGTCGTCCTGCTGACCACCCTGCCGATCGCCGGGTGCAGCCTCGCGGTGAGCGTGGTCGCCGGACTCTCCGACCGCAGGCGGCCGTTCGCCATCCTGCGGCTGACCGGGGCGCCGCTGCGGCTGCTGCAACGGGTGATCGGGCTGGAGAGCGCGCTGCCGCTGCTGGTGGTCGCGGCGATCTCGATCGGGACGGGCTTCGCGGCGGCGGCGATGTTCCTCACGTCGCAGATGGACTACGACCTGGTGTCGCCGGGCGCGCTCTACTACGGGCTGACGGGCTTCGGCCTGCTCGCCTCGCTCGGCATCATCGCCTCGACGCTGCCGCTGCTGAGGCGGATCACCGGGCCGGAGGCGGCGCGCAACGGCTGACGGGCGGGATCCGGTCGAGCGGCCGGTGTCCCGGGGCAGCAGGGGAGCCCCGGGACACCGGTGTGCTCCGGCTCAGCCGATCCGGTAGCCGTGCGTGCCGGGGCGGCGCACCCCGTCCATGCCCGGCAGCCACGCGCCGAGGACGAGGGCGGACGGGTAGAACATCGGCTCCGGCAGGGCGTCCACCGCGAAGCGCTCCCAGCCCGCGCACGCGTGCGGCTCGGTGACCAGCGCCTCGGCGAGGCTCGGCGGCGCGAGCACGGCGGCGGTCAGCCGGGGCCGGCCGAGCTCGTGGTCGAGCAGCACGGCCAGCACCCGCATCTCGTCGGCCGGCAGCACGATGCCGGTCTCCTCGGCGAGTTCGCGCGCCGCCGCCTGCTCGAAGGACTCGCCCGGCTCCTCCACCTTCCCGCCCGGCAGGCTCCAGGTGGGCGGCTCGCCGGCGGTCGTGCGGCGGCCGACCAGCACCCGGCCGTCCCCGGTGGGCACGATGACGCCGGCGCCGAGCATCGGCGCGACCGTCCGGGCGGGTGCTGCCGGTGCGGGTGCTGCCGGTCCGGGTGAGGTGGAGGCCAACTCGCGTTCTCCTTCGGGTGGTTACCAGTTGCCGCGCTCGTAGTCCTTGAGGAAGCAGCCGTACAGGTCCTCGCCCCGCTCGCCGCGCACGATCGGGTCGTAGACCCGGGCCGCGCCGTCGACCAGGTCGAGCGGGGCGTGGAAGCCCTCGTCCGCCAGGCGCATCTTGTCCGGGTGCGGGCGCTCGTCGGTGATCCAGCCGGTGTCGACGGCGGTCATCAGGATGCCGTCGCTCTCGAACATCTCCTGCGCGCTCGTGCGGGTCAGCATGTTGAGCGCGGCCTTCGCCATGTTGGTGTGCGGGTGGCCGGCGCCCTTGTAGCCGCGGGTGAAGACGCCCTCCATCGCGGACACGTTCACCACGTACTTGCGGCGCGACGAGGACGCGGCCATCGTCTGGCGGAGCCGGCTGATCAGGATGAACGGCGCGGTGGAGTTGCAGAGCTGCACCTCCAGCAGCTCCATCGGGCCGACCTCCGAGACGGTCTGCACCCAGCTGTTGGTGTCCGCGAGGTCGGGTACCAGGCCGCCGGCGTCGATCGCGGTGCCGGCCGCGATCCGGGCGGGCGTCGCGGAGCCGGTGACGAGCGCGAGCGAGGTGACGTCCTCGGCGGCCATCCGCAGGTCGGCCCCGCCCGCCTGGTGGGGGAGCGCGGGCAGGTCGACGCTGCCGCTGCCGAAGCGGCCGATGGTGGTGGCCTGCGGGAGCTCGCCGGCCGGCAGCGGCGCGGTCTCGGCGGCGACCAGCTCGCGGTAGGACTCCGGCGGGCGGCGGACGGTCTGCGCGGCGTTGTTGATCAGGATGTCCAGCGGGCCGTCGGCGGCGACCTCGTCCGCGAGCGCCATGACCTGGGCCGGGTCGCGCAGGTCGATCCCGACGATCTTGAGGCGGTGGATCCACTGGTCGCTGTCCGGCATCGCCTTGAAGCGGCGGATCGCGTCGTTGGGGAAGCGCGTGGTGATCGTGGTGTGGGCGCCGTCGCGCAGCAGCATCAGCGCGATGTACATGCCGATCTTGGCCCGGCCGCCGGTCAGCAGCGCGCGCTTGCCGGTGAGGTCGGCGCGGGCGTCCCGGCGGGCCCGGTTGAGCGTCGCGCAGGGCTGGCACAGGTTGTGGTAGAAGGCGTCGACCTCGACGTACCGCTTCTTGCAGGTGTAGCAGGAGCGGGGCCGCTCCAGGATGCCCGCGATCTCGGTCGTGGTGACGGTGGTCAGGCCGAACGCGCCGGCCGTCTCGTCGTCGATCCTGGTCGGCGCGCCGGTGGCCGTGCGGGCGGTGACCTCGCGGTCGTTGGCGGTCTTGCGGGCCCGGGTCTCCTGGCGGCGGCGCTGCTTGAGCGTGCGGAATATGCCGCCGACGGCCTGGCGGACGGTGATCGCGTCCGGGTGGTCGACGTGCAGCTCGTCCAGCTCCGCGATCACCTCGAGACAGAGCCGCAGGCGCTCGGGATCGAGGCCGGGACCGTAGTCGATCTCCTCCTCGATGCCCTCGACCGGGCTCTCCCGGAGGTGCTGTGCCGCTACTTGCTGATCGATGCCCACGCTCGCTGCCGTTTCCCGTTTCGCCTCGCCGTTACCGCGTGAATGCTACGGGAGTCGCCCCGGCCGGGGCGAAAGGTCGATCGTTTGGACGATCATCCAAGTCTACGCGCGAAGCTTTGATCTTGATTTGTGCACAGCGCCAGCAATCGTCCCCGAACTGGCTTTTGTCCCGACCCTCCCGGAGAATCGAATGTTGGGTGCCGGGCGCCCGAGTGCGCCCCGGCGGCATCGCCGCAACCGCACCCGAGGTGTACCTTCTCCCAGCCAGAGAGCCCCATTTCATGCGCTTCCTGAACGACCTCAAGCCCTCGTACGACCTGACGTACGACGACGTCTTCATGGTCCCCAGCCGTTCCGCCGTGGGCTCCCGGCAGGCAGTCGACCTCTCCTCGAACGACGGCACCGGCACCACCATCCCGCTGGTCGTCGCCAACATGACCGCCATCGCGGGCCGCCGGATGGCCGAGACCGTCGCCCGTCGCGGCGGCCTGGTCGCCATCCCCCAGGACATCCCCACCGAGGTCATCGCCGAGGTCATCGCCTGGGTCAAGCAGCGCCACCTGGTGTTCGACACCCCGATCACCCTCGCCCCCGGCGCCACCGTCGCCGAGGCCCTGTCGCTGCTGCCCAAGCGCGCGCACGGCGCCCTCGTGGTCGTCGAGGACGGCAAGCCCGTCGGCGTCGTCACCGACTCCGACTGCCAGGGCGTCGACCGCTTCACCAGCCTCGCCGACATCATGTCCCGCGACCTGCTGCTCCTCGACGAGGACGTCGACCCGCGCGCCGCCTTCGAGAAGCTCTCCGAGGCCCACCGCAAGCTCGCCCCGGTCGTCGACGCCGAGGGCCGCCTCATCGGCATCCTCACCCGCAAGGCCGCGCTGCGCGCCACCCTGTACACCCCGGCCGTCGACGCCGCCGGCAAGCTGCGGATCGCCGCCACCGTCGGCATCAACGGCGACGTGGCCGGCAAGGCCAAGGCCCTGATCGAGGCCGGCGCCGACGTGCTGGTCGTCGACACCGCGCACGGCCACCAGGAGAGCATGATCAGCGCGCTGCGCGCCGTGCGCGGCCTGGACCCGCAGATCCCGATCGTGGCCGGCAACGTCGTCTCCGCGGCGGGCGTGCGCGACCTCGTCGAGGCGGGCGCCGACATCCTCAAGGTCGGCGTCGGCCCGGGCGCCATGTGCACCACCCGCATGATGACCGGCGTCGGCCGCCCGCAGTTCTCCGCCGTCCTGGAGTGCGCCGCCGAGGCGCGCCGGCTCGGCAAGCACGTGTGGGCCGACGGCGGCGTCCGCCACCCGCGCGACGTCGCCATGGCGCTGGCCGCCGGCGCCTCCAACGTGATGATCGGCTCCTGGTTCGCCGGCACCTACGAGTCCCCGGGTGACCTCCACACCGCCGCCGACGGCCGCCAGTACAAGGAGAGCTTCGGCATGGCCTCGGCCCGCGCCGTGAGCAACCGCACCGCCCAGGACTCCACCTACGACCGCGCCCGCAAGGCGCTGTTCGAGGAGGGCATCTCGCACTCCCGGATGTTCATCGACCCGACCCGCCCGGGCGTCGAGGACCTGATCGACTCGATCGTGGCCGGCGTGCGCAGCTCCTGCACCTACGCGGGCGCCAACACGCTGGAGGAGTTCCACGAGAAGGCGATCGTCGGCGTCCAGAGCGCGGCCGGCTACGCCGAGGGCAAGCCGCTGCACTCCAGCTGGGCCTGATCCGCACGGGCGGCGCGTGCGCCCGCCCCGCCACCGTTCTCGGGTTCGCCGACCGGCCGGTTCCTCGCTTCGGGGAGCCGGCCGGCGGCCGTTCCCGTGGCCGTTCCCGCAGCCGTTCCTGCGGCCGGGTCGTGGTGGACGCCGTCGTGCAGGCCGAGCGGCAGCAGGAGCGCGCGGCCGAGCAGCCCCACCGAGCCGTCCAGCGCGGCGGCGAAGGCGTGCGCGGCGCACGGCACCCGGCGCAGCTCCCACAGCGCCCGCACCGCCGACCAGGCCGCCTCGCGGGCGGCGTCCACCGACCAGGCGCCCAGCAGGTGCGCGAGCGGCGCGGCCGGCTCCGGCAGCCCGTGCGCGCCCAGCAGCTGCTCCCGGACGGCGGCCTCCACCTCGGCCAGCACCCCGTTGACCCGGTGGTAGTCGTCCTCGACGTCCTCCGGTTCGCAGCCGAGCAGCCCGCACGCGTCCAGGACGGCCAGCGGGAGGTCGTGCTGGATGTGGGCGTTCATCCCGGCCAGGGCGAACTGCAGCGGGTGCACCCCGGTGTGGGCGCGCAGCTCGAACAGCGGCCGCCAGCAGGCGGGCGGCTCCCGCCCGGCGGCGTCGGCCGCCACCGCGAGCAGGTACCGCCCCGCGAACACCACGTCCAGCTCGGCCACCGCCGCCGGATCGGCGAAGTACGGACCACCGAGCCGCTCCCGGACCGCCTCCGTGACGGTGAGGTAGGCCCGGTTGAACACCGCCACCCCGTCCTCCGGCGGCAGCCCCGCCCCGAGCGCCCGCAGCCGGGCGACCACCCCGTCGACCGTGCCGTCCGGGTTCGTGACGTCCACTGCCGTGCCGTTCGCTCCTGTGCTCGCCGCCGCACCGGGCATGCGCCACCCTCCGATGTCGATCGTGCACTGATCGCATCATCGTGGCAGTGTGTCCGGCCGACCGGAGCGCGCGGCGCGCAGCCGACCGGGGGACGGTCGACGGAGGGGCGGCGGCGTCAGCCCAGCTCGTACTCCAGGAGGTAGGTGTGCGCGCCGTCCTCGCCGACGGTCAGGTGGAACTCCCCGGTGAGCCCGGCCAACTCGCCCGAGCCGGTGCCCGGGACGACGCGTATCGTCACACCGGTGGTGTCCCAGGCGGCGTGCTGGAGCACGAACGAGCCCTTCCGCCCGTCCAGTTCACCCGTCACCTGCTCCACCGCGACGTACGAGGCCGGCGCGCCCGCGGCGTCCCCGACGGACGTCATCCGCACCTCGCTCGTGCCGGTGATCCCGCCGGTGAACGTCTTGGCGATCCGGATCCGGCCGAACGCCGCACCCGCCCGCTCCTCCGTCTCCACCGGCTCGAAGGCGGTCAGCTCGAACGCCCCGCTCGCCCTGTGCCCCATGGCGCTCTCCCCTCGACGAACGTCTCCGCGACCGACACCCCGTCGACCGTGATCAGAGCCTTGCACACAGCTCTGACAATCGCGCCCCACGCGGGTGAATGCCCTGGTCAGCGCTCCGCGCGCTGCTCCCAGCGGATCGCGAGCAGCGCCGCGTCGTCCGCGAGCCCGGCCGGGCCGACCCAGTCGTCGACGTCCGCCAGCACGCCGTCCAGCAGGTCCGCCGGCTGCCCCGCGTGCAGGCTGGGCAGCCGCTGCGCCAGCGGGTAGAACACCCCGTCGGCGTTCCGGGCCTCCGAGACCCCGTCGGTGTACAGGAGCAGCAGATCGCCCGGCCGCGCCTCGAAGCGCCCCACCGGGTAGCGGCCGCCGGTCAGCCCGAGCAGTCCCAGCGGCGGCGCCGCCTCCTCCGGCTCCAGCTCGCCCACCACGCCCGCGCGGCGCAGCAGGGGGTGTGGATGGCCGCAGTTCACGACCATCACCGGCTCCCGGCCCGGCGGCACGCTCAGCAGCAGCGCGGTCGCGAACCGCCCGTCGCCCGGTCTCGCGGCGAGCGCCGCGTCCAGGCGCTCCGCGAGCCGCCCGAGGTCGGGCTCGGTCCGCGCGCCCTCCCGGAACACCCCCAGCACGTCCGCCGCCGTCTCCACCGAGGGCAGCCCGTGCCCCTGGACGTCCCCGAGCAGGATCCGCACCCCGAACCGGGTGTCGAGGACGGCGTAAAGGTCCCCGCCGATCCGGGCCTCGGCTGCCGCCGCCACGTACCGCACGGCCAGCCGCAGCCGGCCGATCCGCTCCGGCGGCGGCCGCAGCAGCGCCCGCTGCGCCGCCTCGGCCACCGTGCGGACCTGGAACAGCTCCCGCTCGCGCGCCGCCACGAGCAGCACGTTGGCGGCGCTGGCCAGGGTCGCGGCGAGGACGGTCACCAGCACGCTGACCCGGACGGCGGTCGGCAGCTGCTCGTTGGCGCTCTCCAGCGTGCCCACGGCCAGCAGCGCCGCCGCACCGACCAGGAGCGGCACCCGCGCCTTCCTGGTGGTGGCCCCGGCCAGCACCGGAGCGACCGCGAGCAGCGGCGAGAGCGTCGTGCCGGGCCCGCTCACCAGGTCGGCCACGACGGCCCCGGCGAGCAGCAGGAACGCGCCGTACAGCAACCCCCGCGTCCGCCGGGGCAAGTGCAACGGCGGCAAGTCCCCCGGCTCGTCCTCCTCCTCGATCACCCCTCCACTGTCCCCGCGCCCCCGACACCCGGCACCCAGGGCGTGTCTTTCGGAGCAGGCCGGGTGCCACCCGCGCGGTCAGGGACTCCGGCCGCGCCCCCGTCGGCCGGGCCGTCGGCCGCCCGACTAGGCTGGGTGACCGAGATGAGACGCAAGAGCCGCCGCCCGGCCTCCCCCCTTCCGCAGCGCAACGGTGTGGACCCCGTGCACCTGCGGCTGCCGATCGAGGGGCCCTGGGAGACCGTCCGGGCGTACCTCGTCGAGCGGCTGGCCGCCGTCGGCACGGCGCGCGTCGACGCCGCGCTGCACGGGCGGGAGATCGTGGGCGAGGACGGGCCGGTCGCGCCGGACGACCCGTTCCGGCCCGGCGGGCACCTGTGGTTCTACCGGGACCTCCCCGACGAGGTTCGGGTGCCGTTCGAGCTCGCCGTCGTGCACCGCGACGAACACCTGGTCGTCGTCGACAAGCCGCACTTCCTGGCCACCACCCCGCGCGGCAAGCACGTCGTCGAGACGGCGCTGTCGCGGCTGCGGCACGGCCTCGACCTGCCCGCGCTCAGCCCCGCACACCGGCTCGACCGCCTCACCGCCGGGCTCGCCCTGTTCGTCGTGCGGCCCGAGGAGCGCGGCGCGTACCAGACGCTCTTCCGCGACCGGCTGGTCCGCAAGGAGTACGAGGCCGTCGCGCCCTTCGACCCCGGGCTGAGCCTGCCGCGGACCGTCCGCAGCCACATCGTGAAGGAGCGCGGGGTGATCGCGGCCCGGGAGGTCGACGCCCCGCCGAACAGCGAGAGCCGGATCGACCTGCTCGAGCGGCGCGACGGCCTCGGCCGCTACCGGCTCCGGCCGCTCAGCGGGCGCACGCACCAGCTGCGGCTGCACATGTCCGGCCTGGGCGTGCCGATCCTGGGCGACCCGGTGTACCCGGTGGTGCTGCCCGAGCCGGCCGCGGACGACTTCCGCCGGCCGCTCCAACTGCTCGCCTCCGTCGTCGAGTTCACCGATCCCGTGACCGGCCGCGAGCACCGCTTCGAGAGCCGTCGCACCCTGTCCGCCTGGACCGACCCGGCGGGCTGGGCGGCCGGGGCCGGGGGCACCTGACCGTCGGACCCCGGCGCCCTACGTCGGACCCGGCGCCCTAGGACCAACGGACGACCGGGTCCCGGTCCCGGTGGCCGATCCGGCACCCGGACGCTCGGAGCGATCGTGGGGGCATGAACGCAGCACAGCACACCGCCCCCGCCACCCCCACCACCCCCACCCGCGTCGCCGTCGTCACCGGGGCCTCCCGAGGACTCGGCCTGGCCCTCGCCGAGGCGCTCGCCGCCGACGGGTGGCAGCTGGTGATCACCGCCCGGGGCGCCGCCGGGCTCGCCGCCGCCGAGGCCCGGCTGGGCGCCGTCACCAGGGTCGTCGCGCTGCCCGGCTCGATCGTGGACGACGACCACCGCGCCCGCCTCGCCGAGGCCGCCGCCGGGCTCGGCGGCGCGAGCCTCCTGATCAACAACGCCGGGACCCTCAACGGCACGGACGACGCGCGCGCCGAACCGCTGCCCAGGATCGCCGACGCGCCGCTGCCCGAACTCCTGGAGACGTTCGAGGTCAACGCCCTCGCCCCGATCGCGCTCACCCAGCTCGTCCTGCCGCAGCTGCGCGCCCACGGCGGCGCGGTGCTGAACATCAGCTCCGACGCGGCCGTCGTGCCGTACGTCGGCTGGGGCGGCTACGGCGCGAGCAAGGCGGCGCTCGACCTCGCCACCGCCGTACTCGCCCGGGAGGAGCCGGAGTTGCGGGTCTGGGCGGTCGATCCCGGCAGCATGCGGACCGAGATGCTGCAGGCGGCGAGCCCCGGCGAGGACATCTCCGGCGAGCCGCTGCCGGAGGAGGTCGCCCCCGCCCTGCTCGGCCTGCTCAGGGGCGGCGCGCCGTCCGGCCGGTACCGGGCGGAGGACCTCGCAGCGGACGTTGCAGCGGACCGCACGGCGGACCGTGCGGCGGACCTCGCAGCGGTCCGAGGTGGGCGATGACCGTCCTCACGGAGCTCGGCCCCGACTTCACCGTCCCGCCCGAACTCTCCGCCCCCGCACCGGCGGAGGCCCGCGGCCGGGCGCGCGACGGCGTCCGGATGCTGGTCGGCCGGCGCGAGCGCGACACCGTGGAGCACCACCGCTTCACCGACCTGCCCGAGGTGCTGCGCCCCGGCGACCTGCTGGTGGTCAACAACTCCGCGACGATCCCGGCGGCCCTGCCCGGACGGCTGCCCGACGGAACGCCGGTCGCACTGCACCTGTCCTCGGCCCAGCCGGACCAACGCGGAGCGTTCCTGGTGGAGTTGCGCCGCGTCGTGCCCGGGAAGGCGGCGGAGTACTACCCGCCCGAGGACAGTCCGGCCCGCCCGAGGCTGCGGATCGGCCTGCCGGCCGGTGGTGCCGCCGAGTTGACCACCCCGTTCACCGCCCGCCTCTGGTACGCCGAACTCGACCTCCCCGCAGCGCTGTTGCCGTACCTGTCACTCCACGGCCGGGCGATCCGGTACGGCTACGTGGACCGCGACTGGCCGATGGAGGCCTACCAGACGGCGTTCGCCACCATCCCCGGCAGCAGTGAAATGCCCAGTGCCGCACGCCCGTTCACGACGGAGGTGGTCGCCCGCCTGGCCGGCCGCGGCGTGCTGCTCGCGCCGATCACCCTGCACACCGGCGTCGCGTCCCCGGAGGCGCACGAGGCGCCGTACGCGGAGCGGTTCCACGTCCCGGCGGCGACCGCCCGACTGGTGGGCCACGTCCGGGCGGGCGGCGGCCGGGTGATCGCCGTCGGCACCACCGCGGTGCGGGCGCTGGAGTCCGCCGCCGACCCGGACGGGACGGTCCACGAGGCCGACGGCTGGACGGAGTTGGTCATCACCCCCGAGCGCGGCGTCCGGGCGGTCGACGGTCTCCTGACCGGCTGGCACGAGCCGCGGGCCTCCCACCTCCAGCTCCTGGCCGCCGTCGCCGGCCTTCCGCTCCTCGCCCGCTGCTACCGCGAGGCCGTCCGGAGCCGGTGCCTCTGGCACGAGTTCGGCGACGTCAACCTGCTCCTGCCGGCCTGACGGCGCGTCAGGCGAAGAGCGTCCGCGCGACGTGGTCGGTGTCAAGGTACTCACGGACGGCGGTGATCAGCCCGTTCTCGACGGTGAACACGGCCGCGCAGTGGTTCTCGTACGCGCTGCCGTTCGCGGCCGTCCCCTTGGAAGTCCACTCGGCGAGGGCCTTCGGGCCGTCCGCGAGAACCTGGGTGAGCGTCACCTCCAGCGGGGTGTCGGGGGCGAACAGGGCGCGCGCGCCGACGAGGAACTCGCTGAAGATGGCTTCCTTGCCGCGCCACACCCGCGACAGGGGGAGGGTGCCCGGGTACTCCCAGGTGGCGTCGTCGGCGAAGCAGGCGACGGCGGTGTCGAGGTCACCCCCGGCGATCGCGGTGACGTAGGCGGTGACGACGGTGCGGGCGTCGAGCTGCTGGTTCACGGTGGCTCCTCTGGTGTCCTCCGGTGGGGCTGTCCCGCCGTGCCACCAGACAACCGCGCAGGCACCGCACCGGGCCAACAACCGCAGTGCGGGGCCGACAATCAACCGTTGTCGTCGCAGGCCACACGCGGTTCAGGAGGTGCCCGTCGTGCCGGGCGGCAGCTCCAGCTCGAACCAGACCACCTTGCCGTCCCCGGTCCGCCGGCTGCCCCAGCGGTGGGCGAGCTCGTTGACGAGGTGCATGCCGCGCCCGCCCTCGTCCTCGGACCTGGCGGGCCGCATGCGCGGGGCCTCGCCCTCCTGGTCGGCGACCTCGACGGTGAGCATCCGGTTGCAGAACAGCCGTAGCTGGGTGGGGGATCCGGCGTGGACGAGGGCGTTGGTGATGAGTTCGCTGGTGAGCAGCTCGGCCCAGTCGGCGAGGGCGTCGAGCCCCCAGTCGGCGAGTGTCGTGCGGGTGAAGCGGCGGGAGTGCGCGACCATCGCGCGGTCGCCGCTGAGCGGCAGGGTCGCGATCCGGTCCGCGCCGACCGGGCGGACCTGGGCCATGATGACGGCGATGTCGTCCTCGGCGGTGCGGCCGGTGAGTTCGGCGAGGACGGCGTCGCAGGTCTGCTCCAGGGAGCGGCGCCGGTCGGCGATCGTGCGGCAGAGCAGTTGGATGCCCTCGTCGATGTCGCGGCCCCGGCGTTCGACGAGCCCGTCGGTGTAGAGCGCGAGGATGGCCTCCTCGGGGAGGGTGAACTCGACGCTCTCGAACGGGACTCCGCCGACGCCGAGCGGCGCGCCGGGCGGCAGCTCGATCGTCCGGGCCCGCCCGCCGGGCTCGGCGACGACCGGCGGCAGGTGTCCGGCGCAGGCGGCGGTGCAGTGGCGGTCGACGGGGTCGTAGACGACGCACACGCAGGTCGCGAACTGCCCGTCCCCGAGTGCGATGGTGGCCTCGTCGAGCCGGTGCAGGACGCGCGCCGGGTCGAGGTCGAGGGTGATCAACGTGCGGGCGACGGTGCGCAGTTGGCCCATGGTGGCGGCGGCCCGGATGCCGTGTCCCATGACGTCGCCGACGATCAGCGCGACCCGTCCGGAGGGCAGCGGAACGACGTCGAACCAGTCGCCGCCGACCTCGCTGACGACACTGCTCGGCAGGTAGCGGTAGGCGATGTCCAGGCCGAGCGTGCGGTGGATCTCCTGCGGCAGCAGGCTGCGCTGGAGGGTGAGCGCGGTGTCCCGCTCGCGCCGGTAGAGCCGTCCGTTGTCGATCGCGAGGGCGGTGCGGGCGGCGAGCTCCTCGGCCAGCGCCTGGTCGGCCGGCCCGAACGGCACCGGGTTGGCCATGCGGATGAACTCCGCCCCGCCGAGCACGAGTCCGCGCGCCACCAGCGGCACCATCAGGTACGAGTGCACCCCCGCCGCCAGCCCGGGCTCCACCCGGTCGGGCGAGGCGACGATCCGGCGCAGGTCGTCCTCGGTGACCTCGGAGACGAGGATCGACCGCCCGCTGCGCAGGCTCTCGGCGTACAGCGCGGCGGACTGCGACGTCTCGCCGACGGAGTCCGCCGCGCCGGTCATGGTGCCCGAGGGGCCGACCTCGCCGACCGCGACCGCCCGCATCAGCACCGAGCCGTCGGGCGGGACGGGCCCCGGCTCCTCGCCGCCGAGCACCGCGTCGCGCAGGTCGACGGTGACGAAGTCGGCGAAGCGCGGGATCACGACCTCCACCAACTCCCGTGCGGTGTTGTGCAGATCGAGGGTGGTGCCGATCCGGGTGCTGGCCTCGTTGAGCAGCGACAGCCGCTGCTGCGCGGCCCATGCCTCGTCGAGCGCGCGCTGGCGGGCCGCGGCGGCGTCGCGCTCGCGGGTGAACAGCAGCGCGTTGTCGATGGACACGGCCGCCCGCACCGCCAACTCCCCGGCCAACGCCAGGTCGTCGTCCTCGTAGGGGCGCTCGACGAGGGTGCGGTAGAAGCCCGCGACGCCGACCGGAGTGCCGCGCGCGATCAGCGGGACCACCATGAACGAACGGACGTTCTGCTCGCGCACCGCGGCGGTGCGCACCGGGTCGTCGGCGAACCAGGCCAGCCCCTCGGCGTCCATCCGCGGCACCAGCACGGGCTTGCGGTTCGCCAGCGCCCACGCGTACGGCGAGCCGGGCCGGAAGCGCTGCACGCCACCGGTCCGGTCGATCGGGCGCAGGGTGGAGCCGTGCACGGAGTGGAAGGCCATCCGGCGCAGGAGCGCGGAGCCGTCCCCGGAGGGGCGGGCCTCACGCTCGCCGCGGACGAGGTCGTCCAGCACCTCGACGACCACCGTGTCGGCCAGCCTGGGCGTCGCCACCTCGGCCAACTCCTGCGCGGTGCGGTCGATTTCGAGCGTGGTGCCGATCCGGGCGGACGCCACGTTGACCAGCGCCAGCCGCTCCTGCGCGGCCTTCGCCTCCCGCAGCGCCTGCTGGCGGGCGAGGACGGTCTGGTGCTGGCGCAGGTACAGCCGGGCGTTGTCGATCGCGACGGCGGCGCGCGAGGCCAGCTCGTCACCGAGCGTGATGTCCGCCTCGGCGAAGGACTCCCGGGCGCCGCGCCGCGAGTACACGATCATGCCGAGCGTCGTGCCGCGCGCCACCAGCGGGGTGATCCGCACCGAGCGCGGCCGGTCGCCGAGCGCGGCCTGGCGGCGGCTCTCGGTGATGCCCTCGCTGAGCAGCGGCAGCTCCCAGGACGGCACGACGACCGTCCGCCCGGTGGCGAGCGCCCGCGCGTACGGGGAGTCGTGGGGGAGCTCGTACACCGCGTCGACGGGCAGGGCCTCCGCCGGGTACAGCGGATCGGTGGACGCGAGGGCCAGCCGGCGCACCAGCAGCGGGACGAGCCGGTCGGTCGGCTCGACGTTGCGCCCGGCGACCAGCGCCTCCAGGGCGAACACGCCGCTGATGTCGGCCACCCTCGGGACCATCGCGTCGGCCAGCTCGCGGGCGGTCTGCCGCAGGTCCAGCGTGGTGCCGATGGAGGCCGTCGCGTCGACGAGCAGGGCCAGCCGCTCCTGCGCGCGGGCGGCGCGGGCGTCGGCGTGGAACTGCTTGCTGATGTCGATGACCGTCGAACTGACCCCGAGCACCCGCCCGCCCGGCTCCTCCAGTCGGAAGTACGAGGCGGACCAGGCGTGGTCGTGCTGCGGATCGCCCGGAGTGCGGCCGTGCGAGCGCGTGTCCACGACCGGCGTGCCCGTCTCCAGCACCCGCCGCATCACGGCCTCCGCCTCGGCGCCGTTGATCCCGGGCAGCAGCTCGGTCAGCCGGTGGCCGACGTGCGCCCCGACGGACAGGCCGTTGACCCGGGCCAGCGCCTCGTTGAGGCGGACGAACCGCAGATCGGCGTCGAAGACGCCCATGCCGACCGGGGACTGCGTGAAGAACCCGTCCAGGACCGCCAGGTCCGCCTGGATCCGGCGCAGCGTCGTGACGTCCGAGGCGACGGCCAGCACCAGCGGGCGCCCGCCGGGGCCGGCGATGGGATGGGTGCGGAACTCCAGGTTCACGGGATGCCCGTCCCGGTGCCGCACGGGGAACACCCCGGACCACGGCCGCCCGTCCAGGATCTGCTGGAACAGCTCCAGCACGTCGGGCCGCTCCTCGTCCGAGGTCAGCAACTGCGCGGCCCTCGCACCGACCGCCTCGGCGGCGGTGTAACCGAGCAGTGCCTCGGCGTCGCTGCTCCAGTGCAGGATCCGCCCGTCGGCCTCGATCAGCGCCGTCGCGATCGGGACCATCAGCAGGGCGTCCTGCCGCGGCTCCCCCGTGCGCGGCTCGTTCTCGTTCACCATGGCCAGAGAACCGTCCGGAGATCGCTTCCACCAGCCCTGCCATCTTCGCACGCGGCCCCCGGAGCCCGCTCACCGTGACATCACCGCCCGGGGCGTACCCACCAGAACCCCGACCACCGGACCGCGGCTCACCCAACGGCCCGGATCCCTCGAACCCGCGCCCGGTCGACCGGCGAGTGCGCACCATCCCGGTAGAGGTGCCCCACGCACCGGCGGCGCAGCGGACTGCCTGCCACCAGCAAGACCGGCGACACCAGCAGCGCGCCGATCATGACCCCGATCCGGCAAGCGAAGTCGGTAGGGCTCCCTGCTCTCACGGGTCGACTCTCCGACAGCCACGGGCAGTCGATGCGACCGGCTTCTCACGCGGCCGGACAGGCCGCGGGAAGTCGTCCTGGCCGACTTCCTCCGCCGGCCCGTTGCCCTGGTCGGTATCGCCGGGGTCGTGGGAGGTCGTCCTGGCCGACTTCCTGTGTGGCGGGCTCGGTTGTGGCGTGTCGATTCCATCGGCTTCCTCCGCCGGCCCGCTGCCCCGGTCGGCATCGCCGGGGGCGCGGGAAGTCGTCCTGGCCGACTTCCTGTGTGGTGGGCCCGGTTGTGGCGTGTCGATTTCACCGGCTTGCTCCGCTGGCCCGCTGCCCCGGTCGGCATCGCCGGGGGCGCGGGAGGTCGTTCTGGTCGACTTCCTGTGTGGTGGGCTCGGTTGTGGCGTGTTGATTTCACCGGCTTGCTCCGCTGGCCCGCTGCCCCGGTCGGCATCGCCGGGGGCGCGGGAAGTTGTCCTGGCCGACTTCCTGTGTGGTGGGCCCGGTTGTGGCGTGTTGATTTCACCGGCTTGCTCCGCTGGCCCGCTGCCCCGGTTGGTATCGCCGGGGTCGTGGGAGGTCGTCCTGGCCGACTTCCTGTGCGGTCTGCTCGTGCACGGGATTTGATCTCGCGGACTTGCGCCCTGCGTTTCCATGACTCCGCGCACGCGAGAGGAGGTCGACGTGGCCGACTTGTTCTTCCGGCCCCCGACTGCCCTCACACACAGCGACGGAAAGTCGGCCGAATCGACTTTCTGCGCTGGCGGCCGCCCGCGTCTTTCGACGCTGGCTGGCCGTGGGGCGCAGGCTTGCCTGACGCTGAGACGCTGGAAGTCGGGCGGGTCGACTTTTCGGCCCGTTCCGCCCGGCTCGGTTGGGTGCTCTGGGTTGGGGCGGGGCGCCAGGAGTCGGGTGGGCCGACTTTTGGTGCGGAGTGGGGGCTTCGTCGTTTGGGTGGCTTTTGACTCTGCTGGGGCAGGGGGCGCGCTGGAAGTCGGTTGGGCCGACTTTTGGCTCCGGGATGGGGGCGTGGGTCGGTTTGGTTTTGTGGTCCGGGTTGGGCTCGTGGGGGGCGCCAGGGGTCGGGTGGGCCGACTTTTGGCGCGGGATGGGGCTTTGCCGTTTGGGTGGCTTTTGGCTCCGGGATGGGGCGTCGGCCGGTTCGGTCTTGTGGTCTGTGTTGGGCAGGCGGAGGCGTGAGAAGTCGGGCGGGCCGACTTTTGGCGCGAGTGGGGGAGCCGCTTGGCCTGGGCGATTGGGTTGGTGGCGTTCTGCTGTGGTGGGGCAGCGCCAGAAGTCGGGTGGGGCGACTTTCTGTGTGCCCTCAACTGGTGGGGACTCGCTCCCGTGTCGGGGCCTTCGCCCCCTCCGCGGCTCCCGTCCTGCGGGATTCGGCAGCGCGGGAGGCCAGGGCCAGCAGGGCTCCGGCGAAGCACAGGGCGGCCGCTACGACGACGGCTCGGTCGATGCCCGCCGCCAGGGCGCGGGCCGCTGCCTCGTGGCCGGGGGCGGTCGGGTGGGCGGAGGCGGCCACGGCCACCGTGACCGCCACGCCCAGGGCCGAACCCACGTACCGGGACGTGTTGTTGGCGCCGGATCCCATGGCCGCCCGGTGGGCCGGGACGCTGCTCACCGCGAGCCGGGCGAGGGCGGCGTTCAGCATGCCGCTGCCGATGCCCGCGACCGCGAGCCCGGGCGCCAGCCGTGCCCAGGTGGAGTCCGGGCCCAGCCCGTACAGGCCGGCCTCGCCGATGCCGCAGATCAGCAGCCCGACCGCGACCTGGGTGGTCGCCGCCAGGTGGGCCGCGAGCCGTCGGGCCTGGAGGGCGGCGAGGACCGAGAGGCCCGACCAGATGGCCAGCACCCCGCCGACCGCCGGCCCGGAGAGGCCGAGGACGCCCTGGAGCAGGGTGGGCAGGTAGCTCATGAAGCCGACCATCGACAGCCCGGTGAACATCGCCCCGCCGGTGGCCGCGATGAAGCCGGGGCTGCGGAACAGCGAGAGGTCCAGCATCGGCTCCCGGACCTTGGCTTCGACCAGGGCGAACAGTGCGAGCAGCAGCACCCCGGCCGCCAGCAGCACCAGTACTGCGGGCCGGCCCCAGCCGGTGCGGCCCTCGGCCAGTCCGGCGATCAGCAAGGTCGTTCCGGCGGCGAGGGTGAGGACGCCCCAGGGGTCGAGCGGGCGGGGCCGGTCGGCCCGTGACTCGGCGAGGACGGCCGAGGCGAGGGCCGCGAGCGCCGCGGACACGACGGCGAGCCCGCCGCCGACCGCCCGCCACCCGGCCCACTGCGCGACCAGCGCGCCGTAGACCGGGCCGATCGCGATGCCCAGGCCGACCGCCGCACCCCACACGCCGAGCGCCCTGATCCGGGCCGGTCCGGGCGGGAACGCGTGGCTGATCAGCCCGAGCGCGGGCGCCAGGATCGCCGCCGAACCGGCGCCGAGCAGCACCCGGGCGGTGAGGTAGGCGGCGCCGCCGGGGGCGAGGGCGGCGAGCGCCTCGGAGGCGGCGAACAGCAGTACGCCGAAGGTGAAGACGCGCTTGCGCCCGTGGTCGTCGGCCGCGCTGCCGGCGGTGAGCAGCAGGGCCGAGATGCCGACGAGGGTGCCGGTGAGGATCCAGGTGCGGCCTCCGGCCCCGAGGTGGGCCGCCTCGGCGGTGGCGGCGAGCGAGGCGGTGGGGGCGGTGTAGGCGACGGTGACCAGCGCGGTGGCGACCGCGGTGGTGACCAGGGTGGCAGCGGGCCGGACGGGCACGGGGCCGGTTGGTGCGGGGGACATCGGCGTTCCCTCCGGGAGCGGCGGTGGGTCCAGTGGGTCTGGTGAATGAACCTGCCTTCCGGTAGCACGCTACCACCAAGAGTCTGTTGATTGAACCCACTGGGCGACTGGACTACGCTGACCGCCATGGCGCTCGGAACCGACTACGAACTGCAGGACTGCGCACTCGCCCGCGCCCTGGAGGTGGTCGGCGAGCGCTGGAGCCTCCTGATCGTGCGTGACGCCTTCTACGGCGTGCAGCGCTTCAACGACTTCCTCGTCCACCTCGGCATCCCGCGGGCCGTCCTCACCGCCCGCCTCAACACGCTCGTCGCCGCCGGCGTCCTGCGCAAGGAGCCGTACCAGTACGCGCCGCTGCGCCACGGCTACCTGCTCACCGAGGCCGGACTCGAACTGTGGGCGCCGCTCTACCTGTTGAGCCGCTGGGGCGGTCGGCACGCCACCCCGGACGGTCCGCGCCACCTCTTCGCGCACGCCGCCTGCGGCACGGACCTCGACCGCACGGGCGCGTGCCCGCACTGCGGCCGGTTCGTCCCGCCCGCCGAAGTCGTGATCCGGCCCAACCCCGGCCGCGGCGGCGCCCCGCGCACCGACCCGGTCTCGCTCGCGCTGGCCGGCCCGCACCGGCTGCTCGAACCACTCGCCTCGGCCGCTCCCTAGCCCGCCCGGGCGTTCCCTGGCCCACCCGCCCGGTCACCGCCTGCCCCGTCCGGCCTGCCGGTCGCCGCCCACCCGCCCGGTCACCGCCTGCCCCGTCCGGCCTGCCGGTCGCCGCCCACCCGCCCGGTCACCGCCTGCCCCGTCCGGCTGCCGTCTGGCCTGCCGGTCGCCGCCCACCCGCCCGGTCGCCGCCTGCCCTGCCCGGCTGCCGGCTGCCGTCTGGCCTGCCGGTCGCCGCCCGGCTCCGCCGGGGCGCGGGGACGCCGACGAGGCCGTCGGCACCGTGCCGACGGCCTCGCGACGCTCGCGGCCGGCGCCTACGAGTGGAAGCCGACCTCCGGGTTCTCCGCCGTCGGCCCGTCGAGGATCGGCTGGTCGACGCCCTTCAACTGCAGGTCGAAGAAGGCCGCGACGTACTCGCGCGTGAGCGAGAGCGCGCGCTGGGCGGGGATCGTCCGGCCGGTGTCGGGGAGGCCGAGCGCGTCGAGGAACAGCGGGAAGTCGGTGAATGAGGGGTGGTTGGTGCCCGCGACGGTCAGCCAGCGCTTCCAGCCGTCGAGGTTGGGCCAGCTCTGGCTCCAGCTGGTGTCCTCCTCGCCGTCCGGCAGGGGGTGGCCGATCATCATGAACGGCTTGCCGCCGATGCCGGAGGCGGGCACGGTGACGTCCATGCTGCCGTCCAGGTCCACGCCGGCCTGGATCCGGTTGTCGGTGAGCAGGGCCGGGACGGTCGCCGCACCGCCGGCGGAGTGGCCGGCCATGCCGATGCGGTCGGGGTCGATCATGCGCGAGTAACGCCAGGCGGGGTGGGGGTGGGCGGTCAGCTGGTCGAGGACGAAGGAGGCGTCCTTCGCGCGGCTGCGGTCCAGGCCCGCCCAGGCCTCCGGGGTCTTCAGCTGGCCGCACATGACGCAGGGGAGCGTCTGCCCGTCGGGGAAGGTCGTTCCGGTGTTCTCGTAGGTGTGGTCGATCAGCGCGACGACGTAGCCGCGGCTGGACAGGTCCTCGGCGAGGCTGGTCAGCGAGGTGCGCGGCATCGTGAAGCCGGGCGAGAGGAGGATCAGCGGGTACCGGCCGGGCGCGGGGCGCGCGTCGGACTCGGCCCAGGTCCGGGTGGCGGTGATCGCCTCGGTCGGGATGGTGTTGCCCGGCAGCTTCGCGTCCAGCAGCATCCGTGCGGCCTCGGGCGTCATGTACGGGGCCGGGCCGCCGGTGCCCGCCTTGGCGGGGTAGTACATCGACACCATCAGCTGGCGCGGACCCGCCGACGGCACCCACGGGTCGGGCCGGTCCTGGTCGACGAGGTGCAGGATCTCCCGCCCGACCGCGTGCGGCCCGGTCGGGCGCGGGAGTTCGACGTGGACGGCGGCCGGCGTGGTGGCCGGGGTGCCGGCGGTGCCGGGAGAGGTGGCCGCGGCGGCCGCGGGTGGGGAGGCGGCGAGCGCGGGTGCGGCGACGACGACGGACAGCGGCAGGGCGAGCAGCAGGGCCGCCGCCGCGGCAGTGCGACGAATTCCGGTCATGCGAGGACCGTATGTGCCGCGCAAGGGAATTGACGTCGCCTCAGCGGTGTAGGGGTTCCACCGGAGAGTACGACGGCCGTCGACATACGGCCCCTACGGGCACCCCTAGGGGTGCACCGGCCCCGCCGTCGGGCGACCGACTCCGGGCGTCAGGCGATCGACTCCAGGATCGTCGCGTTCGCCAGGCCGCCCGCCTCGCACATCGTCTGCAGCGCGTACCGCGCGCCGCGCCGGCGCATCTCGTGGACCAGGGTGGTCATCAGGCGGGTGCCGCTCGCGCCCAGCGGGTGGCCGAGGGCGATCGCGCCGCCGTTGACGTTGAGCCGGGCCGGGTCGGCGCCGGTCTCCCGGAGCCAGGTCAGGACGACGCTCGCGAAGGCCTCGTTCACCTCGAACAGGTCGATGTCGGCGAGCGAGAGCCCCGAGCGGCGCAGCACCTTGTCGGTGGCGGGCAGCACGCCGGTGAGCATCAGCAGCGGGTCCGAGCCGGTGACCGCGAAGGAGTGCAGCCGGGCCAGCGGGCGCAGGCCGAGCCGGGCGGCGGTCTCGCTGCTGGTGATCAGGACGGCGGAGGCGCCGTCGTTGATCGGGCTGCTGTTGCCCGCCGTCACCGACCACGAGATCTGCGGGAAGCGCTCCGCGTAGCCCGGGTCCTCGAAGGCGGGGCGCAGCCCGGCGAGCACCTCGGGGGTGGTGCCCAGCCGCACCGACTCGTCCATGGTCACGAGCCCGTTCGGGGTGGGGACCGGTGCGAGTTCGGCCGTGAACAGGCCGTCCGCGTGGGCTCGTGCCGCCTTGGCGTGCGAGTCGGCGGCGAAGGCGTCCATCTCCTCGCGCGAGATCGACCACTTCGCGGCGATCAGCTCGGCGCTGACGCCCTGCGGGACCAGCCCGCCGGGGTAGCGGGCGGCGACGGACGCGCCGAACGGATCGGCGCCGGGCGGCACGTTGGACCACATCGGCACGCGGCTCATCGACTCGATCCCGCAGGCGACCACGATGTCGTAGGCGCCCGCGATCACGCCCTGCGCGGCGAAGTGCACCGCCTGCTGGGAGGAGCCGCACTGCCGGTCGACCGTGGTCGCCGGGACGGAGTCCGGGAACCCGGCCGCGAGCCACGCGTAGCGGGTGGTGTTCATCGCCTGCTCGGCGACCTGGTCGACGCAGCCGCCGATCACGTCGTCGACCAGGGCCGGATCGATGCCGCTGCGCCCGATCAGGGCCTGGAGCGTGTGCGCGAGCAACTCGACCGGGTGGACGCCGGCCAGCGAGCCTCCCGGCTTGCCCTTGCCGACGGGGGTGCGGACGGCTTCGACGATCACGGCGTCACGCATGACGGCCGCCCTTCTTGGGTGTTGGGGACCTGAGAGGGTAGTTGGAAAAGCAAACTCACTATAGATCTAGTGAGTTCGAGAATCCAACCCTCTCGGGCTCGTCGCCGCCTCGCCGCTTCCGCCTCTCCGCGCCGGCTACACCGCCGTCGCGAACTCGTTCTGCAACCTGCGCAGCAGCGCCGTCCCCGCCGAATCGGCAGACCGCCCGCTGTTGACCAGGACCACCACCCCCACCTGCTTCTCCGGATCGAAGGCGACGAAGGACCGGAACCCGCCCGTGCCGCCGTTGTGCCAGATCTGGAGGTGACCGCCCTGCTGGGTGTGCAGGCGGTGGCCGAGCCACCCCAGGTGCATCCAGGCGAACGGGTTGACGCGGTGCCGCACCTCCCTGGTGAGCGAGACCGCGGGCGCCAGCGGCCCGTCCGGCTCGCGGCCGGCGGCCAGCTGGGCCCGCAGGAGTATCGAGAGGTCGGCGGCGGTCGAGCGGAGCGCCCCCATGCCTCCCAGGTCGGCGAGGTCCCAGTACGGCACCGGCCGTGCGGCCGCCGAGTGCCCCCGGGCGAGCCGGTCGGAATGCTCCTCGCCGGGCGTCACGACGGTGTCCCCGAGCCCGAGCGGCGCGCAGACCTCCCGGCGCACCAGCTCCTCGTACCCAACCCCGGCCCGCTCGGCCAGCGCGAGACCGAGCAGCCCGGCGCCGAGGTTGGAGTAGCGGAAGCTGCGCCCGGGCGCCGAGCGCAGCTTGGTGCGGCCGAGCCCGGCGAGGACGTGCTCCGCCGTGCAGTGCGCGTACGGATCGGACCGGCGCGAGGTGAACAGACTGGCCACCAGGACGCCCCGGGGCAGGCGGGGGAGTCCCGAGGTGTGCGTGGCGAGGTCCTTCAGGGTGATCTCCCGCCCGCCCCGGACGGGGAGCACGGTGCCGCCGGGGAGCAGTGCGGCGGCCGGCTCCTCCAGCGCGGTGGAGCCGTCGAGCACCATCCGGGCGAGCGCGAGCGAGGTGAACACCTTGGTGACGGAACCGATTTCGAACAGCGTGCGCGGTCCGGGCGCGCCGCCGCCCGGACCGGTGCGCCCGGCACCGTGGATCTCCACGGCGCCGCCGGCCAGCCCGGCGACCACCGCGCCGACGTGCTGGCCCGCGAGCCGGTCGGCCGTCCGCTGGACGAGGCAGGCGAGTTCGTTCATGACTATGAGCCTAGGCCCGCCCACCTGCCGATTCGTCAGCCCTCATGGTGATCTGCGCCGCCTCCCCGTGCGTCCCCGGGAGTACGCCCCGCTGCGCTCGCCGAAGTACAGGCGAAGTACGGGCGGAATGCGGGGCGACGTACGGGCCGGGCGAAGTACGGGCGAAGTACGGGCGGGGCGCGTCAGCAGGTCAGGTTCGCCCCCGGATCCACGCCGAGGAGCTGCGCGAACCCCTGGTACAGGCTGACCCGGTGCTGCATCTGCGCCGGGTTGTTGCCGTTGCACTCCAGCGTGCCGTTGATGCTGCGGATCGTCTCGCCGAAGCCGGCGCCGTTGACCATCGCGTCGTGTGCGGTCATGGTGCCCGGCCCGTTCTGGGTGTTCCAGTACCAGAGGCCGGTCTTCCAGGCGACGGCCGGATCGGTCTCCACCAGGCCCGGACTGTCCAGCAGGTCGATCCCGAGCGAGTCCCCGGCGGCCTTGTAGTTGAAGTTCCAGCTGAGCTGGATCGGCCCGCGCCCGTAGTACGCGGCCTGCCCGGCCGGGCACCCGTACGGCTGCGAAGCGTCGCAGTAGTGCGGGTAGTTGGCGGTGTTCTGCTCGACGACGTAGACCAGCCCGCCGGTCTCGTGGCTGACGTTGGCGAGGAACGCGGCGGCCTCCTGCCGGCGGACGGTGTCGCTGCCGGTGGTGGTGAAGCCGGGGTAGGCGGGGAGCGCGTCGAGGAGGCCCTGGTAGGTGTAGAAGGGGTTCCGGTTCGGGAACATCTGCTCGAACTGGGCCTGGCTGACCGGGAATCCGCCCGGACCGGGCTGGGTGGGGGTCGGTGTGGGCGACGGGTCGCCGGAGCCGCCGCAGGCGCCCTGGTCGGACCAGACGCCGGAACCGCCGGTACTGGGCGGCTCGTTCCGGGTCCACCACTTGGCGGCCCAGTTGTGCCCGCCGTACGAGACGGCGGCTCCGCCGGTGTACACGGCCGAGGAGCTCCACGGCGTGCCGCAGGTGGCGGCGCCGGCGCCGGCCGGGAAGAGCAGGAGGACGGCGAGCGCCGTCGTCATGGCGGAGAGCAGCGCGAATGCGCGTTTGACTGACACGTCATCACCCTCGGTGCAGTGGGGGAGTTGTGGGGGTGATGACGACTGAACCGCTATGGTCTATACCTGTCAAGGGGTTTGGTCAAAGGCGCTTACGAAATCCGAAAGGGGCCCCGCCCCGCCCTACGGCGCCAGGGCCGTCCGCAGCCGCGCCGCGACCTCGGCCGCCGCAGCCTCGTCCGGGTACGTCCCGCGCGGCCAGAAGAAGCCGCGCAGCCCGTCCTTCGGATTGCGCGGCACGACGTGGACGTGGAGGTGCGGCACCGACTGGCTGATCCGGTTGTTCGCCGCGACGAAGGTCCCGGCCGCGCCCAGCCCGCGCTCCACGGCGGCGGCCACCCGCTGGACCCGCAGGAAGAACGGCCCCACGTCGGCGGCCGGCAGGTCGGCGAGGGTGCGGTGGTGGGTGCGCGGGACGACGAGGACGTGCCCGGGGAAGAGCGGTCGCCGGTCCAGGAAGGCCACCGCCGCCTCGTCGTCCAGCACCCGGTGCGCGGGCTCGGTGCCGGCGACGACCGCACAGAAGACGCAGTCCATCCGCCCATTCAAGCCGCCGCCCGCGGCCCGGGCACCTCCACCGCGCGAACGGGCGCAGGCGGAGCGAACTGGCGCGAACCAACGTGAACCGGCGCGGGCGGATGCGGACCGATGCGGACGGATGCCGGCCGATGCGGACGGACACGGCCGGGCTCCGGCAGCCCCTACTCGTACCGGTACTGCAGCGCGTCCCGCTCGTCCTGCTCGATCATCTCGATGGTCAGCCCGCCGTCCCGCAGGTGCGAGAGTGTGACCGCCGCCGAGCTCGGCTGTGCGTCCTTGGCGAGCCAGTTCTCCGGCTTCCACGCCGAACCGCGCAGGAACGACTTCGGGCAGTGCGCGTACACCTCCTCGACGCCCACGACGATTGCGCAGCGCGGCGGCTTGCCGACGGCCGTCAGCCGGCGCAGCAGCTCCGGGTCGGTGGACACGCAGGCCCGCCCGTTGACGCGCAGGGTGGTGTCCCGCCCGGGGACGACGAAGAGCAGCCCGACCCGGCCGTTCTCCAGGATGTTGTTCAGGGTGTCCAGGCGCTTGTTGCCGGTGGCGTCCGGTATGGCCAGCGTGTACTCGTCGAGCACCGAGACGAACCCGGCCGGCCCGCCGCGGGGCGAGACGTCGCAGCGGCCCTCGGCGTCGGAGCTGGCCACGAAGACCATCGACGAGCAGGCGATCAGCTGCCGCGCGACCTCGTGCAGCCGGTCCACCTGCTTCTGGCGCGCCCGTTGGCCGGGCTGTTCGTAGACCTCGCGCAGCTGCTCGGCGGTGCGCAGGGCGCCGGCGTCGAGCGCGGCGAAGAGGCCATGCGGCCCGTCCTGCCCGGCGGTTGACGGAAGGGAAGTTTCCGATGTGCTGGTCATACCGGCGAATCTAGCCGGGCGGGTCAAGGCACCGGCCGGGGCGAATCCGAGTCCACCCCTCCCCACCAGCGCTTTTCCGCAGATTCCGCTGATAATGGGGCCAAGGACTTCCGCGGGAGGTGGTGGTCGTGATCGTCAGGATCTGGGCCGGGCAGGTCATGGCCGGGCGCGTCGAGGAATTCTGCACGCTGCTCACGACGAAGGTGATCCCGCAGCTCGGCAGCACCGACGGCTGCCTGGGCGGCGAGCTGCTGCGCTCGGTGACCGAGGACGGGCACCGGGTGCTCGTGGTCAGCCGGTGGCGCGACGAGGAGGCCCTGCGCGGGTACGCCGGGCCGATGTGGCGGATCCGGCCGGTCTGGTCCGAGGGGGAGCTGAGCTACCTCGCGCACCCGCCCGTGGTCAGCCACTTCATGCCGATCGCCGCACCCGCCAGGCTCTGAGGCCCGCCACGTTCTGGGGCCCGCCGGGCTCTGCGGCCTGCCAGGCTCTGGGGCCCGCCGGCTTCAGATCTGCAGCGGCACCGGGTGGATCTCGTCCGCCGGGTGGCCCGTACGCGTGTGGACGCGCTGCACGGCCTCCTTGGACGGCGCGTCGGAGAGGCAGTACACCGTGCCCGATTCGGGGTCGGCCCACGCCTGCTCGAACCGCACGCCCTCGTCGCCCTGGACCGCCAGGTCGGCGTCGTGGGCCGCCTTGAGCTGGTCGCCGGTGATCCCGGCCATCCCGTGGTGGACGTCCATGAACTTCATCGTTCTCGCCTCCACAGCTCCGGACCCCGGAGCTTCCTCACCTTCCGTGAACACCCCCACCATCACCAGCCTGCGCCCCCACCCCGCCGACCACCACCGCACGGCCGCGCGCCCACGGTCGCCCCGCGATCACGAGTGCCCCGCGACCACGAGCGCGCCGCGCATTCCCCGCCCGCACGTGAAACAGCCCACAGCGAAAGCCTCTCGCTGGCCTTGCGCGCGCCGTGGCACAATGACCGCAACAGCAGTGACGTTCAGCGCACTCCGGGGTCGGTGAAAATCCGAACCGGCGGTTACAGTCCGCGACCCGTCCGCAGCCAGCGGGCGGTTGACCAGGTGAAATTCCTGGACCGACGGTTAAAGTCCGGATGGGAGGCGTGCGCGGGCGGACGAAGAGCAGTACCCGTGGCCCCCCGGTGGTCCGCGGGAAGGTGGACGGCGGGAGCGCACGCGCTTCCGTGCCGGGCGAGCGATCTCCCGGCTGCTGCGGTACCCCGGAGACGGGTGTGCCACCGGCTCCGTGCACCGGTGCCCGTCCGTGTCATCTCCCCTTGCCGCCCCGGAGTCCGCGCCCCAAGCGCGAGGAGAACCCGGGTGTTCACCGGCATCATCGAAGAGCTCGGCGAGGTCGTGTCGATCGAGGAGATCGGCGACTCCTCGCGAATCCGCCTGCGCGGCCCGGTGGTCTGTTCCGGTGCGCGTCACGGCGACTCGATCGCGGTCAACGGCGTGTGCCTGACGGTGGTCGACACCCCCGAGCAACTGGCGGCCGGCACCGGCGAGTTCAGCGCCGACGTGATGGCGGAGACGCTGCACCGCTCCAGCCTGGGCGAGCTCGCACCGGGCTCGCCGGTCAACCTGGAGCGCGCCATGGCGCTCGGCGACCGGCTCGGCGGCCACCTCGTCCAGGGGCACGTCGACGCGACCGGCAGGCTGCTGGCCCGCGAGCCCGGCGAGCGCGACGCGGCTGGCGAACTCCGCTGGGAGGTCCTGCGGTTCAGCCTCCCGGAGACCATCTCCCGCTACCTGGTGGAGAAGGGCTCGATCACCGTCGACGGCGTGAGCCTCACCGTGGTCGAGGCCGCCCGCGACAGCTTCACCGTCAGCCTGATCCCCGCCACCCTCGCGCTGACCACGCTCGGCGCGAAGACCGTCGGCGCGAGCGTCAACCTGGAGGTGGACGTGCTCGCCAAGTACGTGGAGCGGCTGCTGGAGTCCCGCACCCTGCCGAACCTCCCCAACCTGAACGGCCTGAACGGCCTGAACGGCCTGAACGACCTCGACACCGCGAACGAAACCACGGGGGAATCCAAGTGAGCTGGCTGAGCTCCGAAGCCTTCACCGTCCTCGGCGAGCACGTGAAGTGGGCCGACATGATCGGCAACGTGTTCGGCCTGACCGGACTCGCGCTCGGCTGGCGCCGCTCGGTGTGGAGCTGGCCGGTCCAGCTGCTCTCCGGCGCCGTGCTGATCGCCGCCTACCTGGGCGGCCACGTCCCGGGCCTGATCGGCAAGCAGCTGATCGTCATCGTCACCGCCGCCTGGGGCTGGGCCCAGTGGCAGCGCGGCCGCCGGGACACCGGCACGATCGCCGTGCGCTTCGCCACCTGGCCCGAGCGGGCGGCCCTGGTGGCCGGCACCGCCGCCGGGACGGTCGCGCTCGGGCTGCTGTTCAAGGCCTACCCGACGCTCTCCTGGAGCCCCTGGTCGGACGCCTACATCTTCGTCGGCACGCTGGCCGCGATGGTCGCCCAGGCGCGCGGCTGGCTGGAGTTCTGGTTCGCCTGGATCGCCGTCGACGTGGTCGGCGTCCCGCTCGCGTTCAACAGCGGCTACACCTTCTCCGGCCTCACCTACTCGATCTACTTCGTCCTGGTGCTGCTCGGCCTGCGCGCGTGGTGGCTGAGCACCCGTGAGCAGCGTCCCCAGTCCGCCACCGTCCCGCAGGGAGTCACCGCATGAGCCGCCAGAGCAGCTTGACGACCAGTCAGAACGACGGCGACGCAGACGAGTTCGTCCTCGACCCGGTCGAGCGGGCGATCGCCGACATCGCCCTCGGCCGCGCCGTGATCGTGGTCGACGACGAGGACCGCGAGAACGAGGGCGACATCGTCTTCGCCGCCTCCGCCGCGACGCCCGAGCTGATGGCCTTCACCATCCGCTACAGCTCCGGCGTGATCTGCGCCCCGATGACCGGCGACGAGCTCGACCGGCTCAAGCTGCCGCCGATGACGCAGGTCAACGAGGACCGCAAGGGCACCGCGTACGCCGTCTCGGTGGACGCCCGCGAAGGGGTCGACACCGGCATCTCCGCCGCCGACCGCGCCCGCACCGTCCGCCTGCTGTCCTCGGCCGGCACCGAGCCCGGCGACCTCACCCGCCCCGGCCACGTCTTCCCGCTGCGCGCGGTCGAGGGCGGCGTGCTGGTCCGCCCCGGCCACACCGAGGCCGCGGTCGACCTGGCCCGGCTCGCCGGGCTGGCGCCGGCCGGCGCGATCGCCGAGGTGGTCAACGACGACGGCACCATGGCCCGCCTGCCCGAACTGGTCGCCTTCGCCCGCGAGCACGGCCTCGCGATCATCTCCATCGAGGACCTGATCGCCTACCGCCGCCGCACCGAGCTGCACGTCGACCGTGCCGCGACCACCGCCCTGCCCACCGTCCACGGCGAGTTCACCGCCGTCGCCTACAAGGGCACCATCGACGGCGTCGAGCACATCGCCCTGGTCGCCGGCGGACTCGGCCCGGACGGGCGGCTGCCGGAGGGCGAGGACGTGCTGGTGCGCGTCCACTCCGAGTGCCTCACCGGCGACGTCTTCGGCTCGCTGCGCTGCGACTGCGGCCCGCAGCTGGAGGCCTCGCTGCGCCGGGTCGCCGAGTCCGGCCGCGGCGTCGTCCTCTACCTGCGCGGGCACGAGGGCCGGGGGATCGGCCTGGCCCACAAGCTGCGCGCCTACGAGCTCCAGGAGCAGGGGCGGGACACCGTCGACGCCAACCTCGACCTCGGTCTGCCGGCCGACGCCCGCGACTACAGCATCGGCGCCCAGATGCTCGTCGACCTCGGCGTGCGCTCGCTGACGCTGCTCACCAACAACCCCGAGAAGCTCACCGCGCTCACCGAGCACGGCCTCAAGGTCAAGGGGCGTGAATCGGTCGAGGTCGCGCCGGGCGAGCACAACCTGCGCTACCTGCGCACCAAGCGCGACCGGATGGGCCACGACCTGCCCGGCCTCGGCTCCTGACCGCCCCGAGCCCACCCGCACCAACCCACCCGCACGACGCACAGGACAGGAAGTAGCGAACATGAGCGGCCACGGAGCCCCCGAGCTGACCATCGACGGCGCCGCCGACCTCAAGGTCGCGGTCGTCGCCGCCCAGTGGCACGACCAGGTGATGAACGGCCTCCTGGACGGCGCCCACCGGGCGCTCAAGGAACTGGGCGTCACCGAGCCGACCGTGCTGCGCGTGCCCGGCACCTTCGAGCTGCCGGTGGCCGCCAAGCGCCTCGCCGACCGCGGCTACGACGCCGTGATCGCCCTCGGCGTCGTCATCCGCGGCGGCACCCCGCACTTCGACTACGTCTGCCAGGCGGCCACCGCCGGCCTCACCCAGGTCAGCGTGGACACCGGCGTCCCGGTCGGCTTCGGCGTGCTGACCTGCGACAACGACGAGCAGGCGCTCGACCGCGCGGGCCTGCCCGGCTCCGCCGAGGACAAGGGCCACGAGGCCGTCACGGCCGCCGTCGCCACCGCGGTGACGCTGCGCGACCTCGGCTGACGCACGCGTCACCGATCGCGCCGGCACGCGAGTCACCGATCGCGCCGCCACGCGCGTCACCGAGCGCATCACCACGCGCGCACGGTCCCGGACCGTGGACGTCCAATGGACTGTCCACGGTCCGGGACCGTTTACCGTCGGTCCGCCCGCACGCCGTAAGGTGAGTCCCATCATGGCTTCGAAGACATTCGAGGAGCTCTTCGCCGAGCTCCAGCAGAAGGCCGCCACCGGCGACCCCTCGTCCTCCCGCACCGCGCAGCTCGTCCAGCAGGGCGTCCATGCGATCGGCAAGAAGGTCGTCGAGGAGGCCGCCGAGGTCTGGATGGCCGCCGAGTTCCAGTCGGACGAGCAGACGGCCGAGGAGGTCTCGCAACTCCTCTACCACCTTCAGGTGATGATGATCGCCCGTGGCCTGACGCTCGACGACGTCTACAAGTACCTCTAACAGACCGCTCCCACCAGCACCCCTCCCAACAGGTAAGGAACCGACCTCCCATGCTGCGCATCGCCGTCCCCAACAAGGGTTCTCTCTCGGGTCCCGCGGCGGAGATGCTCCATGAGGCCGGCTACCGCCAGCGGAAGGACCCCAAGGAGCTCGTTCTCGTCGACCCGAACAACGAGGTCGAGTTCTTCTTCCTGCGCCCGCGCGACATCGCCGTCTACGTCGGCTCCGGCCGCCTGGACGTCGGCATCACCGGCCGCGACCTGCTGCTGGACTCGCACTCCAACGCCGAGGAGGTGCTCGCGCTCGGCTTCGCCGGGTCGACCTTCCGCTTCGCGCGTCCCGTGGGCGTCCCGGTCGAGGACGTGAAGGGCCTGGAGGGCCTGCGCATCGCGACCTCCTACACCGGCCTGGTCGAGCAGCACCTCGCCGACCACGGCGTGAAGGCGACGGTCACCAAGCTGGACGGTGCCGTGGAGACCGCGGTGCAGCTGGGCGTCGCCGACGTGATCGCCGACGTCGTGGAGACCGGCACCAGCCTGCGCAACGCGGGCCTGGAGGTGTTCGGCGAGCCGATCCTGATCTCCGACGCCGTCGTGATCCGGCCGAAGGGCGCCGGTGAGGACCCGGCGGTGGAGCAGTTCCTGCGCCGCCTCCAGGGCGTGCTGGTGGCCCGCCGCTACGTGCTGATGGACTACGACATCCGCGCGGAGAACGTGAGCGCCGCCGTGGCCCTCACCCCGGGCCTGGAGTCGCCGACCGTCTCCCCGCTGCACACCGAGGGCTGGGTGGCCGTGCGCGCGATGGTGCTCCGCAAGGAGGCGCAGCAGATCATGGACGACCTGTGGGGCATCGGCGCCCGGGCGATCCTGGTCACCAACATCCACGCCTGCCGCCTCTGACCTCGCGTCCCGCGGGCCTCCGGTCCGCGCGCAGGTAAGCAAGGGTTGAATGGGGCGGGGACGCCGACCGGCGTCCCCGCCCTCGCGCTGTCCGCCGCCGGACAACCCCTGACCGAACCGCCCCCGACCGAACCACCCCCACCGGAGATCCACGTGTCCACGCCCGTCGAGTACCCCGTCACCTGGGCCCCGCGCCGCACCCGTGCCGTGCTGCTGCCGGTCTGCGCGCTGCTGGTGGTGCTGTTCGCCGGGATGGCGCTCGTGCTCCCGGAGACCTGGCAGCTCAACGACCGGATCATGATGCTGTGCAGCGGTGTCGCGTTCGCGTGCGTCGGCCTGATGCTGGCCCGCCCCCGGGTGACGGCGGACGCGGAGGGCGTGACGGTGGTCAACTTCGTGCGCCGCCGCCGGCTGGCCTGGGCCGAGATCGTCCGGGTCAACTTCCGCCAGGGCGACCCGTGGGCCACGCTCGACCTGTCCGACGGCACCTCGCTGGCCGCCGTCGGCATCCAGTCCGGCGTCGGCAAGGCCCAGGCGATCGCCAACGCCCGCGCGCTGCGCGACCTCGTCGAGCACCACGCGCACGCCGCCTGAGCAGGGCCCGAACGCTCCTCCCGGAATCGAACCGCGGCCGAACCGCAGCCGAGCTGCGGCCGAACCGCAGCCGGATCGCGGTCGGATAACGGTCGAAACGGCTATGGTCTACGCTGGTAAAAGCGGGGCAAAGTTGCCGCCCCGCCCGACACGACCTGAGGAGTGACACTCCCCCTCGATGGACGATCCGTCCGGTAGTAGTACCTGCGCCGCCTCACTTCCGGCCCCCGGAAGGCAGGCGGCACTGTGATCACCGCCTGGCTGCTGTTGTTCGCGGCCGTCCTGCTCATCCTCGCCAACGGCCTCTTCGTGGCCGCCGAGTTCGCCTTCGTGACCGTCGAGCGCGGGGCGGTGGAGCGCGCCGCCGAGGCCGGCGACGCCAAGTCCCGCCGGGTCGCGCGGGCCCTGCGCCACCTCTCCTTCGAGCTCTCCGGCGCCCAGCTGGGCATCACCGTCACCTCGCTGGTGGTCGGCATGCTCGCCGAGCCGGCGCTGTCGACCCTGCTGAGCCCGGTGTTCGATGCCGTCGGCCTGCCCGACGCGGCCGCCCACGCCACCGCCGTGATCGTCGGCATGCTCCTGGCGACCGTCCTGCAGATGGTGATCGGCGAGTTGGTCCCGAAGAACTGGGCCATCTCCCGACCGCTCCAGGTGGCCCGCGCGGTGGCCGCGCCGCACATGGCGTTCTCGCGCGCCTGCCGTCCGCTGATCAGCTTCCTCAACGGGGCCGCCGACCGTACGGTCCGCGCCTTCGGCATCGAGCCGCAGGAGGAGCTGGCGCACGCCCGCACCCCGGCCGAACTGGTCTCGCTGGCCCGGCACTCCGCCAAGGCCGGCGCGATAGACGAGGAGTCGGCGACGCTGTTCGTCCGCACCCTCGGCCTCGGCGAGCTCACCGCGGAGTCGGTGATGACGCCGCGCGTGGACGTCGCCGCGCTGCAGCGCGACGCGACCGCCTCCGACGTGGTCAACCTCACCCGGGCGACGGGCCTGTCCCGCTTCCCGGTCTACACCGACAGCCTGGACGAGGTCACCGGCACCGTGACGCTCAAGGACGCGCTGGCCGTCCCGGCCGTCCACCGCGGTCGGACCAGGGTCGCCGAGCTGGCCTCGCCGCCGCTCCTGGTGCCCGAGACGCTGCCCGCCGAGCGCCTGCTCGACCAGCTGCGCCGGCTCCAGCCGATGGCGATCGTGGTCGACGAGTACGGCGGCACCGCCGGCGTCGTCACGGTCGAGGACATCGTCGAGGAGATCGTCGGCGAGGTGCAGGACGAGCACGACCCGGCCGACAGCCCCGAGCTGGTCCCGCTGCCGCCCGTCGACGGCCGGCCGGTCTGGGAGGCCGACGGCCGCGCCCGGACCGACCAGCTGGAGGCCATCGGCCTGCACGCCCCGGACGGCCCGTACGAGACGCTGGCCGGCCTGGTCGCGGACCTGCTCGGCAGGCTGCCCCAGCCGGGCGAGCAGGCCCACCTGCCGGGCTGGCTGCTGACCGTGGAGGCGGTCGACCGGCACCGCACCAGCAAGGTCCGGGTGGAGCGCAGCACCGCGCACCCGGAGTTCGACGACGAGGACGGGACCCGATGACCGCGCTCCAACTGGCCGTCGCCCTCCTGCTCCTGCTCGGCAACGCGTTCTTCGTCGGAGCCGAGTTCGCGGTGATCTCGGTGCGCCGCAGCCAGATCGAACCGCTCGCCGAGGCGGGCCACAAGCGCGCCCGCACCGTGCTGCACGCGCTGTCGAACGTCTCCGCGATGCTCGCCGCCGCCCAACTGGGCATCACCGTCTGCTCGCTGGGCCTCGGCGCGCTCGCCGAGCCGACCATCGCGAGCCTGCTGGAGGGCCCGTTCCACGCGATCGGGATCCCGTCCGGCCTGATGCACCCGCTGTCGTACGGGATCTCGCTGGCCGTCGTGGTCTTCCTGCACATGGTGATGGGCGAGATGGTGCCGAAGAACGTCGCCCTGGCCGGGCCGGAGAAGGCCGCGCTGTGGCTCGGCCCGCCGCTGGACCGCCTGGCCCGCTGGCTGGCCCCGGTGATCGGCTTCCTGAACGCCTTCGCCAACGGCGTGCTGAAGCTGTTCCGGGTCGAGCCCAAGGACGAGGTCGAGTCGGTGTTCACCACCGAGCAGCTGATGTACCTGCTGGTCGACTCCCGGGACGCGGGCCTGCTCGACGAGGAGCGCCAGGAGCGCCTGGAGGACGCGCTGGAGATGGGCCACCGGCCGGTCACCGACGTCCTGCTCAGGCCCGAGCAGCTGGTCACCGTGGACACCAAGGTGACGGCCGCGGAGGTCGAGGAGCTGGCGCTGCGCACCGGTTTCTCGCGCTTCCCGGTGACCGACGGGGACCCGGCCGGCCACGGCTACCTGGGCTACCTGCACCTCAAGGACATCCTCGACGTCGAGGACCCGTCGCTGCCCGTCCCGGCCCGCCTGTGGCGGCCCATCACGGTGCTGCGCGGCGGCCTCCCGCTGGACGACGCGCTCGGCGCGATGCGCCGGGCGGCCTGCCACCTGGCGGCCGTCCTCGACCAGGACGGGCGCACGCTCGGCGTGGTCATGCTGGAGGACGTCCTGGAGGAGCTGGTCGGCGAGATGCACGACCCGGACCACCGCTCCGTGGCGTAACGTTTTTTCGCCGCGTTCGGCCGCGCTCGGCCGTGCTCGGCCACACTCGGGTACGTTCCGCCACCCTCAGCCGCGTTCCGCCGCCGACGGCGGCCGCTTCGTCACCCGCTCCACCGGCGTTTCCGCTCTCGGCGATTCTGCCGACAGCAGGCAGCCGTTCCCATGCCGGCCACCCGCAGGACAGGGTGGTCGGCATGAGGCTTCTCTTGCTGGGTGGAACGAAGTTCGTCGGACGCGCCATCGCCGAGGAGGCGGTGGCACGGGGCTGGGAGGTGACGGCCCTCAACCGCGGCACGCAGCCCGCGCCCGAGGGCGTGACGGTGCTGCGGGGCGACCGCACCGCCGAGGGCGGGCTCGACGCCCTGGCGGCGGGGGAGTGGGACTCGGTGGTGGACACCTGGTCCTGGGCCCCGGCGGCGGTCCGGGCGAGCGCCCGGCTGCTCAAGGACAGGGTCGGGCACTACGCGTACGTGTCCAGCTGCTCGGTGTACGACTACCCGAAGCCCGCCGCCGCCGACGAGTCCGCCGCGGTCGTCGAGGCCACGCCGGACGCCGCGGGCGAGGTGCCGTACGCCGAGGCCAAGCGCGGCGCGGAGCTCGCCCTGGAGGAGGAGTTCGGCGGGAGCGCGGTGTACGCCCGCGCCGGGCTGATCCTCGGCCCGTACGAGAACATCGGCCGGCTGCCGTACTGGCTCAACCGGATCGCCAGGGGCGGCCCGGTGCTCGCCCCCGGCCCGCGCGGGCTGCCGCTGCAGTACATCGACGCCCGCGACCTCGCCGCCTGGATGCTGGACGCCACCGCGGCGCGGCTCGGCGGCGCGTACAACCTGGTGAGCCCGCCCGGGCACGCGACCATCGGGGCGGTCCTGGAGGAGTGCGTCCGCGCCACCGGCTCGGACGCCGACCTGCGCTGGACGGACCCGGAGCGGATCGTGGCGGCCGGGGTCGAGCCGTGGACGGAACTGCCGATCTGGGTGCCGCCGGGCGACCTGCACGACTACCTGCACGACGCGAACGTCGACCGCGCGGTGGCCACCGGCCTGCGCTGCCGGCCGGTGGCCGAGACCGTCCGGGACACCTGGGCGTGGCTGGAATCGATCGGCGGCAGCGCGCCGCAGCGCAGCGACCGGCCCTTCGTGTGGCTCGACGCCGAGCGCGAGGCCGAGCTGCTCAGGAGCTTCGGGGGCTTCGGGGGCTTCGGGGGCTTCGAGGGCTCGGGGGGCTCCGGGAGCCTCGGGAGCTGACCCGCGGGCGGTCAGTTCCGGCCGTCGATCAGCTCCCCGTACGCCTGGACGAGGTCCGGCAGCCGCAGCGTCGCCAGGTCCTCCCGGCCCGGCGGCTCGCGCAGCAGCGAGAGCCGCAGGTCCCGGTAGGCGCAGGACTTCTCGTACAGGGTACGGATGAAGCGGCCGTTGCCCAGTTCGTCGATCCAGCCCTCGCGCACCACGTGGGTGCAGATGCTGGCCAGCTCCTCGGCCGCGTCCTCGTCCCAGCCGTCGCCGTCCCGGCCGGCCAGCGCCGCGCCGATCGCGGTCAGCTCGCCGGGGCGGTAGCTGGGGAAGTCGACCCGGGTGGTGAAGCGGGAGTTGAGGCCGGGGTTGGTGGCGAGCAGCCGGTTCATGCCCTCGGGGTAGCCGGCCAGGATCACCACCAGCCGGTCGCGGTTGTCCTCGGCGCGCTTGAGGAGCACTTGGAGCGCCTCGTCGCCGTACGCGTCGCCCTTGGTGTAGCCGGAGTTGGAGAGGCTGTACGCCTCGTCGATGAAGAGCACGCCGTCCAGCGCGGAGTCGATCAGCTCGTTCGCCTTGACGGCGGTCTGGCCGAGGAACTCACCGACCAGGTCGGCCCGTTGCGCCTCGACCAGGTGGTCGCCGGAGAGCAGGCCGAGGGCGTGGAAGACTCGCCCGAGGATCCGGGCGACGGTGGTCTTGCCGGTGCCCGAGGGGCCGGAGAAGACGAAGTGCCTCTTGGGTGGCTGGACCGGCAGACCCTGCTCGGCGCGGAGCCCTGCCATCCGCAACTGCGCCGACAGCGCCCGCACTTGGCGCTTGACCGGCTCCAGGCCCACCATCATGGCGAGTTCGGACAGGGCGGCGTCCAACTCGCGCTCGCCGCCCGCCTGCTGGGATCCGGCGGACGGGGCGATCCGGGGCAGCGCCTCGCCGCGGAGCGGGAGCGGCACGACGGGCACGATGGGCGCGACGGGCGTGGCGGGCCCGGCCGGTCCGGTCGGCCCGGCCGATCCGGAGCGCTCGCCGGCGGCCTGCGGCGGGGCGTCCGTCGGTGCGGCCTCCTCGGCGTACCCGCCGCCGCTCGGGTAGCCGGGCCCCTGGCCGTACGCGTCCTGGTACTCGACGTCCTCGGGAGAAAGGGCGTCCGGAGAAAGGGCGTCCGGAGAAAGGCCGTTGGGGGAGAAGCCGTCGGGGGAGAGGCCGCTCGGAGCGAGCCCGTTCGACGGAAGCCCGTTCGAGGGGAGCCCGTTGGGAGAGAGCTCGTCCGGCGCGAACACCCCCGTCGACTGCACACCGGGCAGGAAGCCCTCCGGCGTCATCTCCTCCGGCGGGACGTCGTCCAGGTACGGCTCCTCCACCCCGCCCGGGCGCCCGCCCTCCAGCAGCCCGTCCGCGAGCGCGTCCTCCGCCGAGATCGCGGCCAGCCGGGCCGCGGTGTCCATGAACGCCGGATCGGCCCGGTGCACCGCCCGGTACAGCGGCAGCGCCGCCGCGCTGCGCCCGGCCCCCTCGTACGCCCGCCCCAGCCAGTACCGCAGCTCCTTGCGCTGCGGCTGCTCGGAGCGGCAGCGGGCCAGCGAGGCGGCCAGCGGGGCCTGGGCCTGGGCGCACATGTCCAGCCGGACCCGCGCCATGCCGGCGAACAGCCCGGCCTCGATGCCGAGCATCGGGTCGTCGAGCAGCCGGTCGGTGTCGCGGATCAGCTGTTCCCAGTCCTTGAGCAGGTAGGAGCGGCAGGCGTACAGGAACTGGGCGGACGGGTCCTCGCTGGGCGCCGGGCACTGCTCCAGCGCGCGGTCGAGCTCGGCCAGGTGTCGGCCGTCCAGCCAGTGCGAGGCGTGCGCGAGCGCGAGGTCGCGGGCGTCCTCCAGGACCGGCTGCACCCACCAGCCCAGCCAGTACCAGGAACTGAGCGGCCGGCGGTGGATCCGGCGCTGTTCGCCGAAGCGCTTTTGGTGGCGGTACATCGCGAGCAGGGCGGCCGGGGTGTCGCTGCGCAGGGCGTGCAGGCCGAGCCACGCGTCGGCCATGCCGGGGTCGAGCCGTACCGCCGCGCGGAACTCCTCCTCGGCGCGCGCGTACGCGCCCGCCGTGTAGGCGTCCATGGCGCGCAGCCAGGCCCGGTCGGCGAGCCGGTCCGGGCCGCCCGCGTTGCTGTCGGAACTGTCGACCGTCGTCACTCACGCCCCCCGCGGTGTGGCCCGGGGCTCGGCCCGCGGGCCGCGTGCGCGGAGCCGGCCGGTGCTCGCAAGCCCCCGGGGCGCAGATGCGCCTGGTGCAAATCGTACCGGGGCCACGCTGATCCGGAAGGGTGCCGCACCGGTTCAAATGCGATCGTGCGCGCGGTTGTTGGGCACGTCGGGCGGTGGGGGAGCGCATTTCGCGACGGGCGCGGACGGCACCCCCGGCTCACGGGGGAACAAGCCGGGGATGCCGGGTCCACGGTGGCCGGAAGCTTTCGTTCCGGCGTCTGGGGAGAACTTAGGACGCGGTGACTGCGCAGGTCAAGAGCTTGTTGAAGGTTCACCCACGGTGCCCGGCGAGATCCGTCCGGTCACTCCGTCGACGCGGGTGCCGGCGTGCGGCCGGCTCGGGTCGGCGGCGAAATGCGCCGATTCGGCGCGTGCCCAGCCCACCCAGAATTCGGCCAGTTCCGGCCCGTCCCGTTCCTCGCCGCGGCGCCGGGCGGTGGTGGCGTCCAGGTCCATCCAGATGATCCGCGCCAGCCACGGCCGCACCTCCCGCCGCCCGGCCCCGACGCCCTCCACCAGCACCACCGGCGCCACCGGCACCGCGGCCGTGCCGGCGAACCGCCGCAGCGTCCAGTCGTACACGTCGTACGCGGTGTCCCGACCCGCCGCCAGCGGCTCCAGCACCTGCTCGCGCAGCCGCCCGGCCCAGCCGAAGGGCTCGGCGTGGGTGGCGAGATCGTCGAGGTGGATCACCGGGGCCCCGCCCAGCGCCCCGGCCAGCCGCCCGGCGAACGTCGTCTTGCCCGAGCCCGCGTGCCCGTCCACCGCGACCAGCCGCACCGGCCCGCAGGACGGCGGCAGCGCCCGCAGCTCGGCGGCGAGGGCGGCGACGGTGTCGGGGCTGCCGGGGGCGGCGAGGGCGCCAGGACCGCCCGGAAGGCCCGGTGCGCCGAGGGTGCCAGGACCGTCCGGACGGCCCGGTGCGCCGTGATCGGGCGGCGTGATCAGGCCGGCACGGGGGTTCGGGGTATCGGAAGCAGCCACATCGTCAACCCTACGGTGCCGTACCCGGCCACTCCGGACAGTTCATATGCGCAGGTCGTGACGTCGGCGCGGCTTTCGGGCATACTCACTTCGCCACGCCTGTGAACGGCCGTTCACCGCAACCCGGTGCCGGTCGGGCCGACCTGCCACACCCGCGCCGGACCTGCCGAACCAGGACCCGGCGCCCGATCGAGGAGGCGACCGCCGCCATGACCACCTCCCCTGCGAAGCCCGTGGACCGCCAGCTGCCCACCGAGGAGGCCCGTGAGCTGCTGAGCCTCACCCGGGAGCTGGTCCAGCGCGAGCTCAAGCCGCGCGCGGCGGAGGACGAGGCCGCCGACCGCTTCCCGCGCGACGTCTTCCGCACGCTCGGCGAGGCGGGCCTGCTGTCCCTGCCCTACGACGAGAAGTACGGCGGCGGCGAGCAGCCCTACGAGGTCTACCTCCAGGTCCTGGAGGAGCTGTCGGCCGGCTGGCTGGCCGTCGGCCTCGGCGTGAGCGTGCACACGCTCTCCTGCCACGCGCTCGCCACCTTCGGCACCGAGGAGCAGCGCGCCGCCTGGCTGCCCGGCATGCTCTCCGGCGAGCAGCTCGGCGCCTACTGCCTCTCCGAGCCGCAGTCCGGCTCGGACGCCGCCGCGCTGCGCACCCGCGCCGGGCTGGACGGCGACGAGTACGTCGTCAACGGCACCAAGGCGTGGATCACCCACGGCGGGCGGGCGGACTTCTACAGCGCCCTGGTGCGCACCGGCGTGGACGGCCCGAAGGGCATCAGTTGCCTGCTCGTCCCCGGCGACCAGCCCGGCCTGTCGTTCGCCGCGCCGGAGCACAAGATGGGCATGCGCTCCTCGCCGACGGCGCAGGTGCACTTCGACGGTGCCCGCGTCCCGCGCGAGCGGCTGGTCGGCGAGGAGGGGCAGGGCTTCCAGATCGCCCTCGCCGCCCTCGACTCCGGCCGCCTCGGCATCGCCGCGTGCGCGATCGGCGTCGCCCAGGCCGCGCTCGACCTCGCGGTCGAGTACGCCGGCACCCGCCGCCAGTTCGGCCGCCCGATCGCCGAGTTCCAGGGCCTGTCGTTCATGCTCGCCGACATGGCCACCCAGATCGAGGCCGGCCGGGCGCTGTACCTGTCCGCCGCGCGGCTGCGCGACGCGGGCCGTCCGTTCTCCAAGGAGGCGGCGATGGCCAAGCTGTTCTGCACCGACACCGTGATGCGGGTGACCACGGACGCCGTCCAAGTGCTCGGCGGCTACGGCTACACGCAGGACTTCCCGGCCGAGCGGTACATGCGCGAGGCGAAGGTGCTGCAGATCGTCGAGGGCACCAACCAGATCCAGCGGCTCGTGATCGGCCGCCACCTCACCCGGGGCTGACGGGCCCCTCACCCGCGGCCGGCACACGGCCCCGACACGGCCTCCGGCCGTCGCTCCAGGGTGCGGAGCGGCGGCCGGAGGTTTCGCTTTCCCGTCGAATGCGGTTTGACGTCCCGTCAACTCGCTGGCGTCAGCGGCTGATCAGCCGGCGCCGCTGCTCGGGGATGGTCGGCGTGACGGCGGCGACGCGCACCGGGCGGTGCGCCACCGCGTGCGAGAACGGCTGGGTGCGCCAGTCCAGGCCGCTCGGCAGCTTGAACAGCGCCTCGAAGCCGGCCGGGCCGTCGTCGTCCGAGGCCTCCGCCTCGGCGAGGTCGTCGGTCGGGGTGCCCGAGCCCGGGCAGATCGCGGGGGCGAAGGGGTTCCACGCGGTCGGCAGCAGGGCGTGCAGCGGCAGCCGCTCCTCGTCCGCGACGAGGGCGATCGGGCGCCGGCACTCGGGGCAGTGGACCCGGAAGATGTCCCAGGGCTCGCCGTCGCCCGGGTCGGCGCTCGGCGTGGGGAGGTGCCCGACCGCGATGTCGTCGCGGCCGGCCGTATCGTCGGTCTCGTCGGAGCCCAGGGCACGCTGGTCGGTAGCAGGCATGAGGATCCCCCTCGGATCGGGCCCGGCGTGGTCGCCCGGGGCCACAACCAGCACTTCCCTCCCGCGCGGATACATAATCCTGCGGTCCGGCGCACCATGATGCACCGGGTGTGTCCTTCGCCACATTCGCCCGGCATGTGCCCGCCTGACACCCCTGCCCGCCCCTGGTGACACCGTGTGCGCCCATCGGGGCGCCCCGCGCGCCCCCGAGCGGGTAGGTTTGCGCACTGTGGAGGATCTCGACCAACGCATCGTCCAGCTGCTCCTAGAGGACGGCCGGATGAGCTACACGGACCTGGGCAAGGCCACCGGCCTGTCCACCTCGGCGGTGCACCAGCGCGTGCGCCGCCTCGAACAGCGCGGGGTGATCCGCGGCTACACCGCGATCATCGACCCCGACGCCGTCGACCTGGCGCTGACCGCGTTCATCTCGGTCAAGCCCTTCGACCCCAGCGCGCCCGACGACACCCCCGACCGCCTGGCGGGCCTGCCCGAGATCGAGGCCTGCCACAGCGTCGCCGGCGACGAGAACTACATCCTCAAGGTCCGCGTCGGCGCGCCCGGCGACCTGGAGGACCTGCTCGCCCGCATCCGCAGCGCGGCCGGCGTCTCGACCCGCACGACGGTCGTGCTGTCCACCCCCTACGAGGCGCGACCCCCGAAGATCTGAGCACCGGTCGGTGGGCGCCTCTCCCCCAGCCCGTCGGCTTGGGGGTGCCCCCCAGCCCGTCGGCGGGCAAGGAGGGAGGGTGCAGACTTGGGCGCATGACCGAACGCACCAACCGGACCGTCCTGCTGCGCGGCGGCGCCGTCTACAGCCCCGCCGACCCCTTCGCCACCGCGATGCTCGTCGAGGGCGAACACGTCGCCTGGGTCGGCAGTGACGGCGCCGCCGAGGCGTACGAGGGGGTGGCCGACGAGATCGTCGAGCTCGACGGCGCCCTGGTCACCCCGGCGTTCGTCGACGCCCACGTGCACGCGACCTCCACCGGACTGGCGCTCACCGGCCTCGACCTCACCGGCAGCCCGTCCCTCGCCGCCGCCCTGGCGGCCCTCACCGCCTTCGTCGACGCCCAGGAGACGGCCGGCGGCGTGCTCATCGGCCACGGCTGGGACGAGACCGGCTGGCCCGAGGGCCGCCCGCCCACGCTCGCCGAACTCGACGCCGCCGCACGGGGTGCCGCCGTCTACCTGTCCCGCACGGACGTCCACTCCGCCCTCGCCACCACCGCGCTGCGCACCCTCACCGAGGGCCTCGCCGACCGGCCCGGCCACTGCGCCGAGGGCCCCCTCACCAAGGACGCCCACCACGCCGTCCGGCAGACCGCGCTCGCCCGTCTGACCCCCGAGCAGCGCCGCCGCGCCCAGCGCGCGACCCTCGCCCGCGCCGCCGAACTGGGCATCGGCGCCCTGCACGAGTGCGCCGGCCCGGAGATCTCCTCCGAGGCGGACCTGGCCGCCCTGCTGGCCCTGGCCGCCGACGGCGATGGCCCCGAAGTCTTCGGCTACTGGGGCGAGTTGGGCGGCGTCGAGACGGCCCGCCGACTCGGCGCGGTCGGCGCCGGCGGAGACCTCTTCGTCGACGGCGCACTCGGCTCGCACACCGCCTGCCTGCACGCCGCCTACGCCGACGCCGACCACACCGGCACCGCCTACCTGACCGCCGACCAGGTCGCCGACCACGTCGCCGCGTGCACCGAGGCCGGGCTCCAGGCCGGCTTCCACGCCATCGGCGACGCCGCCGTCGGCGCGGTCGTCGACGGCGTCCGGGCGGCCGGCGAGCGGGTCGGCGCCGCGCGCGTCAAGGCCCTGCGCCACCGCGTCGAGCACGCCGAGGCGCTGGACGACGAGTCCGTCGCGGCCTTCGCCGAACTCGGCCTCACGGCCTCCGTCCAGCCCGCCTTCGACGCCGCGTGGGGCGGCCCGGAGGGCATGTACGTCCAGCGCCTCGGTGCCGGACGGGCCGCCGCGCTCAACCCGTTCGCCGCCCTGCTGCGCGCCGGTGTCCCGCTCGCGTTCGGCTCCGACGCCCCGGTGACCCCGCTCGACCCGTGGGGGACGGTCCGGGCCGCGGCCTTCCACCGGACGCTGGAGCACCGGATCTCCGTCCGCGCCGCGTTCACCGCCCACACCCGCGGCGGCTGGCGCGCGATCGGCCGCGACCAGGACGGCGTCCTCGTCCCGGGCGCCGTCGCCAGCTACGCGATCTGGGCCGCCGGCGACCTGGTCGTCCAGGCCCCCGACTCCCGCGTCGCCGGCTGGTCCACCGACCCGCGCTCCGGCACCCCCGGCCTGCCGGACCTCACCCCCGGCCACCCGCTGCCGACCTGCCTGCGCACCGTCGTGCGGGGCCGCACGGTCCACGCGGCCGCCGAGTAGACGGGCGGAGCCGCCGGGCCACGCAGGTCGGCCGGACGACGATCAGCCCGGCGGTCCCCGCCGGCTCCACCGTCCCGCGCACGCTGCTCACCCAGGACTTCCGCCTGGAGCCCCTGGGCGAGCGGCACAACGCATCCGATCTCGCCGCCTGGTCCGGCAGCCCGCCTCCACCGCGCGGTCTCCATCCGATCTCGCCGCCGACCGGCCGTTCGGCGGGATCCGCCACGCGCCCCGCTGACCAGGCCGCGGGCCCGTCCCCACCCGCCCCTCGCCTCCCGGTCACCGTCCGTTCCGGGGTACCTTCTTCGCACTGCGTCCGAACAACAAGCCACAGAGAGATGGTGCGCCGGTGACCATGTCCGTCACCCAGGAGCGGTCCGCTGCCGCACCCGAGCCGCCGGCCCCCGAAGCACGGCCCGGCCGGCTCGCCCGAGCCGTCGCCAAGGTCCGCGCCGGCCTGCCCCGGACCGGCCTCGCCGCCCTGGCCGGCCTGCTGCTGGCCCTCGCCTTCCCGCCGTACGACCTGTGGCCGCTGTCGCTGCTCGGCGTCGCGGCGCTCTCGCTGCTCACCCGGGGCCGCACGGTCCGCCAGGCGGCCTGGACCGGCTTCGCGTTCGGCTTCCCGTTCTTCCTGATGCTGCTCAGCTGGCTGCGCGTGGTCGGCTGGGACGCGACGGTCGGCCTGTCGGTCGTCGAGGCGCTGTTCATGCTGCTGCTCGGCGCCGGCCTCGCCCTCACCTCCCGCCTGCCCGCCTGGCCGCTGTGGGCCGCGTGCCTGTGGGTCACCCAGGAGTGGGCGCGCGACCGGCTGCCGCTCGGCGGCTTCCCCTGGGGCCGGCTGGCCTTCGCCAACACGGCGACCCCGTACACCCCGCTGGCCGCGATCGGCGGCGCCCCGCTGGTTACCTTCGCGGTCGCCCTCTCCGGCGCCCTGCTGGCCTGGGCGGCGCTGCGCCTGCGCGGCCCGCGCCGCGCCCCGCGCGCGGCCGCCCTGGCCGGACTCGGCGCCGTGGCGGCGCTGCTGGCCGGCTACCTCGTCCCGGTGCCGACCAAGGCCGACGACACCGTGAAGGTCGCGATCGTCCAGGGCAACGTGCCCAACCCCGGCATGGACTTCCTCGGCCGCCCGATGATGGTCCTCAACAACCACGCCTCGGCGACCGAGCGGCTGGCCGCCGACATCAAGGCCGGCAAGGTCGAGCGCCCCGACGTCGTGATCTGGCCGGAGAACTCCTCCGACCTCGACCCCTTCAGCGACCCGCTCGCCTACGAGCGCATCGACGGGGCCGTGAAGACCGTCGGCGTGCCCACCCTGGTCGGCACCCTGGTGGACGGCCCGGACGCCCAGCACGTCCAGAACGAGGGCATCGTCTGGGACCCGAAGACCGGCCCCGGCGCCTCCTACACCAAGCAGCACCCCGTCCCGTTCGGCGAGTACGTGCCGTTCCGCGCCCAGCTGATGAAGGTGATCACCCGCCTGCAGCGGGTCGCCCGCGACTTCTGGCCCGGCGACCACAACGGCGTCATGCAGCTGGGCCCGGCCCGGATCGGCGACGTGATCTGCTTCGAGGTCGCCTACGACGAGATCGTCCGCGACACCGTCGACAGCGGCGCCCGCGTCCTGGTCGTGCAGACCAACAACGCCACCTACGCCAAGACCGGCCAGCCCGAGCAGCAGCTCGCGATGTCCCGGCTGCGCGCGGTCGAGCACGGCCGGGCCGTATTGATCGCCGCCACCAGCGGCATCAGCGCGGTGATCGCCCCGGACGGCACGGTGGAGCAGCGCACCCGGGAGCTGACGCCGGCCGAGCTGTCCGCCACCGTCCCGCTGCGCGACGGCACCACGGTGGCCGACCGGATCGGCCCCGCTCCGGAGTGGGCGCTCGCCCTCGGCGGCCTGCTGGCCTGCGGCGCGGGCCTCCTGGTCTCGCTGCGCCGGCGACGGTCCGGCGGAACACCGGCCGCCGGGGAATCGTTGGACGAGGTGGTGCCGTAGCCGGCCCGGACCTCCCGTGCGGCGTGCAGAGCACCGCCTTGGAGTGGATCCGTACCGTGACCCAGCAAGCTACCCCCGCCCGTCCGGCCCCGCGCGGAAAGCTCCGCCGTGTGCTGCCGCTGCTGATCACCGCCTGGCTGGTGCTGGAGATCTGGCTGCTGGTCCAGGTGGGTTCGTGGCTGGGCGGCTTCACCGTCCTGCTGCTGCTCATCGCCGGCGCCGTGATCGGCGGCTCGCTCATCAAGCGGGCCGGGCTGAAGGCGCTGTCCGCGGCGATCGAGCAGAGCAAGGACCCGAAGTCGCAGCAGCCCCAGACCGGCACCAGCATGACGGTCCTGGCCGGTCTGCTGCTGATCGTCCCCGGCTTCCTGTCGGACCTCGTCGCGCTCACCCTGCTGTTCCCGCCGACGCGCGCGCTCTGGCGGGCGGCCGGCCGCCGGCTGGCGGACAAGGCGCTGCGCAGCACCTCCGCCGTGGGCGCGGACGCGTTCGCGGACGCGATGCGGCTGCAGGAGCAGATGCGGATCCACCGCCCGGACGGCAAGGTCGTCCAGGGCGAGGTGGTGGATCCCGAGGCGGGCCCGCGCGGCCCGCAGGGCCCGGACACCACCTACCGCCCGCCGATCACCGGCTGACCGCCCCCCAATCCCCCGCCCGGGCCCGGGGC
>NZ_JBHWGV010000020.1:0-10268 GCF_042732955.1 Kitasatospora sp. NPDC059747
GGGCGGCGGCGCCCGCCCCGCGCCCCCCCCCCCCCCCCCCCGCGCGGGGGGGGGGGGCGGGGGGGGGCCCCCCCCCGCGCCCCCGCCCCCCGCGCCCCCCCCCCCCCCCACCTCGCGGTCCAGTCGTGGCCGGGGTCGCTGTCCCCTGCTGGCCGGCCGCGGCACCCGCGCACGGTCCCACGGCGCGCCGCGCCCGGTCTGGCCGGAACGACGGCGGCGCCACGTGCGCCGGTGGACTGGAATGGAGCTCCACGCGTGGTCCTGCGTGACGCGCGGCGGCGCCCCGCGCCCGGGGCGGAGGCGGCGCGTCTGGCGGGCGCGGCGCGGTCGCACGTCGTGTGAAGCAACGAAGCGCGAGCCCGTCCGGTCACGGCCGCTTGGACGTGCAGACGAGTGAAACCGGGCAGCCCGGTAGAATCGGGCTCAGACACCCCCACCCGTCGCCGTCGTGGCCCCTGCCCGGGACGCGTGCCGAGCGACACCCTCGATACCGCTGCCGGAAGGCCGTCTGTGTCCGCTGCAATTCCCGTCCAGTCCGTACCTGAGACCGACACCGTGCTGGTCGTCGACTTCGGTGCCCAGTACGCCCAGCTCATCGCCCGCCGGGTGCGTGAGGCCCGGGTCTACAGCGAGATCGTGCCGAGCTCCATGCCGGTCGCCGAGATGCTCGCCAAGAACCCGAAGGCGATCATCCTGTCCGGCGGCCCGTCCTCGGTCTACGAGGAGGGCGCGCCGCAGCTCGACCGTGCGATCTTCGAGGCCGGCGTCCCGGTGTTCGGCATGTGCTACGGCTTCCAGCTGATGGCCAAGACGCTCGGTGGCACCGTCGACAACAGCGGCGCCCGCGAGTACGGCCGCACCCCGCTGACCGTCAGCCGCTCCGGCTCCACCCTGTTCGAGGGCGTCCCGGCGAAGCACTCGGTGTGGATGTCGCACGGCGACGCCTGCTCCGCGGCGCCCGAGGGCTTCACCGTCACCGCCTCCACCGACGTGGTGCCGGTCGCGGCCTTCGAGAACGACGAGGCCCGGCTCTACGGCGTCCAGTACCACCCCGAGGTGCTGCACTCCGACCACGGCCAGCAGATCCTGGAGCACTTCCTCTACCGCGGCGCCGGCCTCGCCCCGACCTGGACGACGGGCAACGTCGTCGAGGAGCAGGTCGCGCTGATCCGCGCGCAGGTCGGCACCAAGCGGGCGATCTGCGGCCTGTCCGGCGGCGTGGACTCCGCGGTCGCCGCGGCCCTGGTCAACAAGGCCATCGGCGACCAGCTGACCTGCGTCTACGTCGACCACGGCCTGATGCGCAAGGGCGAGACCGAGCAGGTCGAGAAGGACTTCGTCGCGGCCACCGGCGTGCAGCTGAAGGTCGTCGACGCGGCCGAGCGCTTCCTGGACGCGCTGAAGGGGGTCACCGACCCCGAGGAGAAGCGCAAGATCATCGGCCGCGAGTTCATCCGGGTCTTCGAGCAGGCCCAGGCCGAGATCATCGCCGAGGCCGGCGAGCAGGGCGAGTCGGTCGACTTCCTGGTCCAGGGCACCCTGTACCCGGACGTCGTGGAGTCCGGCGGCGGCACCGGCACCGCCAACATCAAGTCCCACCACAACGTCGGCGGCCTGCCCGAGGACCTCCAGTTCCAGCTGGTCGAGCCGCTGCGCAAGCTGTTCAAGGACGAGGTCCGGATGGTCGGCCAGGAGCTGGGCCTGCCGGAGGAGATCGTCCAGCGCCAGCCGTTCCCGGGCCCGGGTCTCGGCATCCGCATCGTCGGCGAGGTCACCGAGGAGCGCCTGGACCTGCTGCGCGAGGCCGACGCCATCGCCCGCGAGGAGCTGACCGCGGCCGGCCTGGACCGCGAGATCTGGCAGTGCCCGGTCGTGCTGCTCGCCGACGTGCGCAGCGTGGGCGTGCAGGGCGACGGCCGCACCTACGGTCACCCGATCGTGCTGCGTCCGGTGTCCTCCGAGGACGCCATGACCGCGGACTGGTCGCGCCTGCCGTACGACGTGCTGGCCCGCATCTCGACCCGCATCACCAACGAGGTCCGCGACGTGAACCGCGTCGTCGTGGACGTCACCAGCAAGCCGCCGGGCACCATCGAGTGGGAGTAGGCACTCCCGCCGGCCCGGGTGTCCGACGCCGGACCGGAGCCTGAACGGCCGCGCCGTCGTTCCCTTGAGAGGGGGCGACGGCGCGGCCGTCGGCGGTTCCGGGGGGTCCGCGTGAGGTGGACCTCCCACCGAAAGCGTTCACGAGCGGGCAGAATGCGGACCGGACCTGTCAGGAGCGGCAGGCCGCGAGGGAAGGTGTGAGGCATGTCGGAGGCTGGCAACTCCGTGGCGGTCGGCGGGGGCGCGGCCGGACGGGCGGACCGGGCGGCCCAGCGGCGGGCGTTCGCGACCCGGTTCGCGATGCTGCCGCTGCGGCTCTTCCTCGGCGTCACCTTCGTCTACGCGGCCCTCGACAAGCTGTCCGACGCGCACTACCTGGCCGGGGCCGGCGATCCGGCGTCGTTCGTCTCGCAGACGCAGGCCGTCCGGGCCGCCAGCCCCGTCTCCTTCCTGCTCGGCCCCGCGCTGGACGCGCCGACCCTGTTCGCGCTCCTCGTGGCCTTCGGCGAGCTGGCCGTCGGCCTCGGCACGCTGCTCGGCCTGTGGGGCCGGGTGGCGGCGCTCGGCGGCGCGGCGATCAGCCTGAGCCTGTGGCTGACCGTCAGCTGGAACGTCTCGCCGTACTACCTCGGCAACGACCTGGTCTACCTGCTGGCCTGGACGCCGCTCCTGCTGGCCGGCACCCCGGAGCTCTCGGTGGACGGCTACCTCGCCCGGCGCGCCGGGCGGGACCGCGAGCGCGGGCTGGGCGAGGAGCACGTGCGGCGCCGGGCCCTGATGGACGGCGGGATCGCCGCCGTCGCGATCGGCGGCGCCGGGCTGCTGACCGGCTCGCTCACCCGGACCTTCGGGCGGGACAAGGCGGCGGCGCCGAAGCAGTCCGCCGCCCCGGTCGCGACCCCTTCCGCGCCCCCCGGGCCGGCCCCCTCGGTGGCCGCCGCGAGCGTGCCGGTCGGCGGCTCGGCCCAGGTCAAGGACCCGGCGACGGGCGACGCCGTCTACATCGTCCAGCCCAAGGCGGGCCAGTACTGCGGCCTCTCGTCGGTCTGCACGCACTCCGGCTGCGCGGTGGACGCCCCCAAGAACGGCCAGCTGTACTGCCCGTGCCACGGTTCGCGGTTCGACGCGGCCACCGGCGCGGTGGTCAACGGTCCGGCCACCAAGCCGCTCGCGAAGTACACCGTCACGAAGAGCGGCGAAAAGCTGAACCTCGGCCCGCAGCAGAGCTGAGCCGCCGGGCAGTGGCTAGTCCCCGTCGTCGGACCGGCCGCGGCGGGCCACCGCCGCGACCGCGCCGGCCAGGCCGCCGGCGCCGAGCACGATGAAGGTGACGGGGATGACGATCCGTCCGTTCACCGACTGGTCGTTGACCGCCGCGACCAGGTAGACCACCGCGATCACGGTGAACAGCGCGCCCGCGATCAGCGAGAACAGGTCGATCCGGTGCTTCCTCACTTCTGGACCACCTTGATGTTGCCGAGTCCGACCTCCAGCATGAGGTCGAGCGTGCCCTTGGACGGCCGGTCGGTGCCGGGGTGGATCTCGTAGGTGTGGCGGCCGGTGCTGTCGTTCCCGTCGCTGCCGGGGACGCTGATGCTGCCGAGCGCCATCTGGGTGACCACGTTGACGGTGACGTCGGAGGGCACCACGACCGTCAGGTCGCCCGCGCCCATCTCCACCCGGCTGGAGAGCTCGGCCCCGGCCGGGTCGAGCGCGCTCAGGTCGAGCCGGGCCTGGCCGGCCCCGAGGCCGTACTTCTCCTTGAGCTGGGACGCCGAGGCGACCGTCCAGGTGCGGTCGCCGAAGGCGTTCTGCAGCGAGTTCGGCGAGCGGCCGACGAAGGCCAGGCCCAGGGTGAGCAGCAGGCCGATCGCGGCCAGCTTGCGGGCCCGGCCGAACTTCGCGCCGACCAGCAGGGTCAGACCGACCACCAGCAGGGCGGTGGCCAGGACGGTCGAGCTCACCACGGTGATGCTGTTGTGGCCGACGGTGGCGGACCAGACCGCGGCGCCCGCGCCGATCGCCAGCAGGAATCCGAAGAAGCCGAGCGCCGAGCGTTCCTTCGGGTGACGGACCACGGTCGGCTTCGGCGGCGCCGCGGGGCCGGCCTTGCGCAGCGGGTCCCCCTCCGGCAGGTCGGTGCGCTGCCACCACGGCTGGGACGGCGTGCCGGGCGGGGGCACCGGGGTGCCGTACGGGGGCGTGGCGCCGGTCTTCGGCGCGCCGCTCCTGGGCGGCGTGGCCGTGGTGCCGTACGGGTTCCGCTCCGGGTGGCGCGGGTCCCACAGGTAGCCGGTCGGGCCGGGGGCGGGGGTGTCCGCGGGGACGGTGCCGGCGGCGCTCCCCCAGCCTTCGGCCGGGGGGACCCCCATGGCGGCGTGCCGGGCGCGGGCCGACTCGTCCTGCGGCACGTCCTGCCGGGGCCAGACGTACGGGGAGCCGGGTGCCTCGGCCTCGGGGAAGTAGCGGTCGTACGGGCCGCCGCGGCGGCGTCCGCGGGCCCGGGCCTTGCGGCGCTCCGGGTCGTAGCGCACCGCCAGGAAGACCAGCCCGGCGAGCAGCAGCAGCGGGAGCATCTGGTCGCCGTCGCCCATCGAGGAGAAGAACACCCCGGTGCCGATGACGGTCAGGAGCACCGCGCCGACCGACTGGCCGTCCACCCGGCCGGTGAGCACCCGCTGGAGCTCGGTGCGCCCGCCGCGGCCGGCGCCCCGGCCGTCCGGCGAGCCCTCGGTCGGGACGACCAGCCAGGCCAGGCCGTACAGGAACAGGCCGAGCCCGCCGGAGAGGCAGAGCACGACGGTGACGACGCGGAAGACCACCGGGTCGATGTCCAGGTGGCGCCCGAGGCCGCCGCAGACGCCGGCCACCACGCGGTGGTGCTCGGCCCGGGTCAGCGGCGGGCGGTCGGGTTCCGGCGGGGCGGCGGGCCCGGCGTCCTGGATGCGGTGGTCCTCGGTCATGGGCACCATCCTCCCGGGCCGGGCCGCCGGGCCCAACCGGTACCAGCCCTGTCCGCACCCTGACTTGTCCCTGATAAGCGGTAGGGACCCACCCTGATGCGCCCGCGGGCGCCCGCGTGGAACCATCGGTGGCGTGGCAGCACCCGGTACCGATCCCCGTCCCCTCGCCCCCGACGCCCCGCCGCCGTCGGGCGGCGACCCGAACGCGTCCGACGGTGGCCGTCCGCCCTACCGCCGGCTCTACCGCAGCCCGCACGGGCGGATGCTCGGCGGCGTCGCGCACGGCCTCGCTGTGCACCTCGGGCTGCCGGTGCGGTGGGTCCGGCTGGCGTTCGTGCTGCTGTTCTTCGCGCAGGGGATCGGCGGGCTGCTGTACGCGGCGTTCTGGTTCGTGGTGCCGATCGGCATCGGCGAGCCCTCGCGGCGCGGCGCGCACTGGGTGTACGTCAACGGCACGTTCGTGCCCGCCGCGCAGTGGCAGGGGCCGAGCGCTCCGCTGACCAAACCGGGGGCCGGCACTGGCTGGGTCGGCCGGCTGCGCGAACTGCTCCAGCACGCCCTGCAGGGCGAGCCGGTCGTGCAGACCGCCGCTGCCGCCACCGAGGGCGAGGCCTCCGCCCGCCCGGCCAAGGGCGGCCTCGGCCAGCTCGCCGCGCTGGTCATGGTCGTCATCGGCGTGATCGCGCTGCTCAACGTCCTCGGCTGGCAGACCGCCAAGCCGTACACCTGGCCGCTGCTGGCGATCGGCGTCGGCGTCGCGCTGGTGTGGCGGCAGGCCGACGACTCGCGCTGGCAGCGCTGGTTCGGCCTGGAGGAGGGGGAGAAGCGGCGCGGCGCCTACACCCGGGTCGGCGCGGGCGTCCTGCTCGCGGTGGCCGGCACGATCGCCCTGCTCGCGATGCAGACCAGCGACTCGACGCTCGGCTCGGTCATCGAGGCCTCGATCGCGGTGCTCGCCGGCGTGCTCGTGCTGCTCGGTCCGTACGGACTGCGGCTCTGGCAGGACCTCGGGGCCGAGCGGACCGCCCGCATCCGCGCCCAGGAGCGCGCCGAGATCGCGGCGCACATCCACGACTCGGTGCTGCACACCCTCACCCTGATCCAGCGCCGGGCCGAGGACCCCAAGGAGGTGCTGCGGCTGGCCCGCTCGCAGGAGCGCGAGCTGCGGCTGTGGCTGTACCGCCCGGAGGCCGCCGCCGAGGCCGCGCCGGAGACGATGGCGGAGACCCTGCGCTCGGTCGTCGCCGAGGTCGAGGACCGGCACGGCGTCCCGGTCGAGCTCGTGATCGTCGGCGACTGCCCGATGGACGAGAAGATCGCGGCACAGATGCAGGCCGCGAGGGAGGCGACCGTCAACGCGGCCAAGTACGGTGGCGGGGGACCGGTCCAGGTGTACGCGGAGGTCGAGGGGAGGACGGTGTCGGTGTTCGTGCGCGATCACGGCCCCGGCTTCGACCCCGACACGGTGCCCGAGGACCGGATGGGCGTACGGGAGTCGATCATCGGCCGGATGAAGCGCAACGGCGGCACCGCCCGGGTGCGGCCCGCGCCGGACGGCGGCACCGAGGTCGAGCTGGAGATGGAGAGAACGAATGACTGAGGCAGCGCCGGAGCGCACCGCTCGCGTCGTGCTGGTGGACGACCACCGGATGTTCCGGACCGGGGTCAGGGCCGAGATCGGGCGCACCGCGGAGACCGGCATCGACGTGGTCGGGGAGGCGGACGACGTCGAGTCGGCGGTCCGCGTCGTCGCCGAGACCCGGCCGGACGTCGTGCTGCTCGACGTCCACCTGCCCGGTGGCGGCGGCGTCGAGGTGCTGCGGCGCTCGGCGGGGGTGATGACCGGCGAGCAGTCGGTGAAGTTCCTCGCGCTGTCGGTGTCGGACGCGGCCGAGGACGTCATCGGCGTCATCCGCGGCGGTGCTCGCGGCTACGTCACCAAGACGATCACGGGGAACGACCTGGTTAACGCGATCTTCCGGATCGCCGACGGCGACGCGGTGTTCTCGCCCCGGCTCGCGGGCTTCGTCCTGGACGCCTTCGCGGCCACCGACACCCCGCCGGTCGACGAGGACCTCGACCGCCTCACCCAGCGCGAGCGCGAGGTGCTGCGGCTGATCGCGCGCGGGTACGCGTACAAGGAGATCGCCAAGCAGCTGTTCATCTCGGTGAAGACGGTCGAGAGCCACGTCTCCGCCGTCCTGCGCAAGCTCCAGCTGAGCAACCGGCACGAGCTCACCCGCTGGGCCACCGCGCGCCGCCTGGTCTGAGCACCGTCCGCACGAGCCCGTCCGCCCCCGGCCCCGCACCGATGGGTCTGCCCGGGCCGGGCGGGCTTGTCGGTGCGGGGCCATAGACTCGGAGTGCCATGAGTAGCCTCTTTGACGACCTCCCGCTCCCCGGTTTCGAGGCCCCCGCCGCCGGGTCGAAGCAGCCCGCCGCCACTCCCCTCGACGAGGAGCCCCCGCCGTTCGAGGACGACGTCCCGTACGACGCGTACGAGGAGGCGATCCCGGAGGGGCTCTTCCACACGGACCACGCCGCCGCGGCCGAGCGCGACGCCTGGTACCGCAACGGCGCCGCCCGGACGGTGGTCGACCCGGCCCAGCTGCTGGAGGGCATGAACGACCCCCAGCGCGAGGCCGTCCTGCACGCCGGCTCGCCGCTGCTCATCGTGGCCGGCGCCGGCTCCGGCAAGACCCGGGTGCTCACCCACCGCATCGCCCACCTGCTCGGCGCCCGCGGCGTGCAGCCGGGCGAGATCCTGGCGATCACCTTCACCAACAAGGCCGCCGGCGAGATGCGCGAGCGCGTCGAGCAGCTGGTCGGCCCGCGCGCCCGGGCCATGTGGGTCTCCACCTTCCACAGCGCGTGCGTGCGGATCCTGCGCCGCGAGTCCAAGGTGCTGGGCTTCACGTCCAGCTTCTCGATCTACGACTCGGCCGACTCCCAGCGGCTGATGTCGCTGGTCTGCCGCGACCTCGACCTGGACCCCAAGCAGTTCCCGCCGAAGTCCTTCACGGCGAAGGTCAGCAACCTCAAGAACGAGCTGATCGACGAGGAGACCTTCGCCGACCAGGCCGCCAACCCGATGGAGAAGAAGCTCGCCGAGGCGTACGCGCTCTACCAGCGGCGGCTGCGCGAGGCCAACGCGCTCGACTTCGACGACATCATCATGACGACGGTGAACCTGCTCCAGGCCTTCCCCGACGTCGCCGAGCACTACCGCCGGCGCTTCCGGCACATCCTGGTCGACGAGTACCAGGACACCAACCACGCCCAGTACATGCTGGTCCGGGAGCTGAGCGGCGGCTCCGTCGCCGCCGCGCCGAAGCGCACCGTGGACGGGGAGTTCGTGAACCCGGCCGCCGCGCACCTCGCCGAGGTGCCGCCCGCCGAGCTGTGCGTCGTCGGTGACGCGGACCAGTCGATCTACGCCTTCCGCGGCGCGACCATCCGCAACATCCTCCAGTTCGAGGAGGACTACCCGAACGCGACGACGATCCTGCTGGAGCAGAACTACCGCTCCACGCAGACGATCCTGAGCGCCGCCAACGCCGTCATCGAGCGCAACGCCAACCGGCGCGAGAAGAAGCTCTGGACGGCCGGCGACCACGGCGAGAAGGTCGTCGGCTACGTCGCCGACGACGAGCACGGCGAGGCCCAGTTCATCGCCGACGAGATCGACCGGCTCACCGACAAGGGCGAGGCCAAGCCCGGCGACGTCGCGATCTTCTACCGCACCAACGCCCAGTCCCGCGTGTTCGAGGAGGTGTTCATCCGGGTCGGCCTGCCGTACAAGGTCGTCGGCGGGGTGCGCTTCTACGAGCGCAAGGAGGTCCGGGACGTCCTCGCGTACCTGCGGGTGCTCTCCAACCCCGAGGACACCGTGCCGCTGCGCCGGATCCTCAACGTGCCCAAGCGCGGCATCGGCGAGCGGGCCGAGGCGATGATCGACGCGCTCTCCTCGCGGGAGCGGATCTCCTTCCCCCAGGCGCTGCTGCGGGTCGACGAGGCGTACGGGATGGCCGCGCGCTCGGCCAACGCGGTCAAGAAGTTCAACACCCTGATGGCCGGGCTGCGCCAGGTCGTCGAGTCGGGCGCGGGCCCGGCGGCGGTGCTGGAGGCCGTCCTGGAGGAGACCGGCTACCTGGCCGAGCTCCAGTCCTCCACCGACCCGCAGGACGAGACCCGGGTGGAGAACCTGCAGGAACTCGCCTCCGTCGCCCTGGAGTACGAGCAGGACCCGGGCGAGCGGCCGGACGCCGGCGAGGACGGCGCGCCGCCGGTCGGCTCGCTGGCCGACTTCCTGGAGCGGGTCGCGCTGGTCGCCGACTCCGACCAGATCCCGGATGCGAAGCAGTACGGGACCGAAGGAGGAAGTCCGGACGAGGACGAGGAGGGCCGGGGCGTCATCACGATGATGACCCTGCACACCGCCAAGGGCCTGGAGTTCCCGGTGGTCTTCCTGACCGGCATGGAGGACGGCATCTTCCCGCACATGCGGGCCCTCAACCAGGTCAAGGAGCTGGAGGAGGAGCGCCGCCTCGCGTACGTCGGGCTGACCCGGGCGCGCGAGCGGCTCTACCTGACCCGCTCGGTGCTGCGCAGCGCGTGGGGGCAGCCCGCGTACAACCCGGCCTCGCGGTTCCTGGAGGAGATCCCGGAGAACCTGGTGGAGTGGAAGCGGACGGGGGCGGCGCAGGCGCCGGCCGCGCGGGGCTTCTCCTCGGGCTCCTCGTGGGGCAAGTCCTCCTCCGGGGGCGGCGGTTCGCGGGCGGGCTCGTCGGCCTCGGCCTCGCCGAAGGCGGGCTGGGGGCAGTCGGCGCGGCGCTCGGGCAAGGTCGTGGAGCGCGAGGCCGTCTCGCTCGCGGTCGGGGACCGGGTCACCCACGACACCTTCGGGCTGGGCACGGTGGTCACCGTCACGGGTGTCGGTGACCGGGCCCAGGCCACGGTGGACTTCGGCACGGAGGGGCGCAAGCAGCTGCTCCTGCGCTACGCGCCGGTGGAGAAGCTCTAGTGCCACCGCGCTGGCAGGCCCGGGCCCTTCGAGCCGGCCCGGCCCGCTAGCGCGGGTCCAGGCCGTTCGAGAGGAACCACGGCAGCGGGTCGAGCGGGCCGCGGGCCCCGCGCGGGGGCGTGAAGTTGGTGGTGGGGGCGGGGGGGGTGGCGCGGGGGGCGGGGGAGGGGGGGTGG
>NZ_JBHWGV010000020.1:10278-22237 GCF_042732955.1 Kitasatospora sp. NPDC059747
CCCGCGGGGGCTGGCCGGGCCCAACCCCGCGGCCCCGCCCCGCTCGCGGGGGACATGGCCGTTCGAGAGCAACCAGGGCAGCGGGTCGACCGGCCCGCGCCCCGGCGGCCGGATCTCGAAGTGCAGGTGCGGGCCGGTGCTGTTGCCGCTGCTGCCGACGAAGGCGATGAGGTCGCCCTGCTTCACCGGGCCTTTGCGGACCTTGTAGCCGCGCAGGTGGCAGAACCAGGCCTCGGTGCCGTCGTTCATCTTCAGTATCGACATGTAGCCGTAGAACGGGTTCCACTGCGTGCGGATCGTGCCGTCGGCGACGGCGTAGACCTCGGAGCCGCCGTCCACCGGGAAGTCGATGCCGGTGTGGCGGTTGGCCCAGTGGGTGCCGGCCGCGCCGAACAGTTCGCCGAGGCCGTGCTGGGCGACCGGCATGACGACCTTCGGCTGCTGGGCGGGCGGCGGCGTCGGCTGGGCGGTGGGGGCGTCCGTCGGCTGGGCGCCGGTCAGCGGCTGGCGGGCGTCGCCGCGCGAGGCCTGGGAGTGGTCGCCGCCGGCCGCGACGGCCTGCTGGGCGGTGACCTTGGTCGCCGTGGCGGCGGTGCTGTCGGGGGCGTCGGCCGCCGTCGCCTGCGGGGGCACCCGGCCGGCCTCGTCCTGCACCACCGTGATCGCCGCGGCCGCGGCGACCCCGAGCGCGGCCACCGACGGCACCGCGACCCGGAACAGCGCGGCCCGGGTGGCCGCCTTGGCGGCGCCGCGCCGCTGCGCGCGGGACTGCTCCCGGGCGGCCACGCGCAGCTCCGCACGGGTCGGACGGGCGGCTGCGTCGGGAGCCATCGGGGGCTGCCTCCTCGGTGGGCCTCGGTCACGTCGTCGGGCGAGGGAAAACAGGCGTGACTGTATCCGTACGTTCCGTGCCCCCGAAAAACCTCCGCTTGTCAAGAGGTCGCGCGGGGGTCCGTGCGATTGCCCGGAGGTGGGTATACCCACTGGTAGGAAGGGGTGGGCCTGTGATTTTGCCCTCCTCTTGAGGGGTGGCACGGCCAACCGGCCCGGGTGGCGCTAACCTCCCCTCAGGTTGGTTATTGACCGTTAACGCGCCCACGGCCCACGAGGCCGGGTGGGTTGGTGGACGACGAGGTCCAGGAGGCAGTCATGGGTGTGTCAGGGCCGATCCGTGTGGTGGTGGCCAAGCCGGGGCTGGACGGTCACGACCGCGGCGCCAAGGTCATCGCGCGCGCCCTGCGCGACGCCGGCATGGAGGTCATCTACACCGGGCTGCACCAGACGCCCGAGCAGGTCGTGGACACCGCGATCCAGGAGGACGCGGACGGCATCGGCCTGTCGATCCTCTCGGGCGCCCACATGACGCTGTGCGCGCGGGTGCTGGAACTGCTGAAGGAGCGCGACGCGGCCGACATCAAGGTGTTCTGCGGCGGGATCATCCCGGACGAGGACATCGCCGAGCTGAAGGCGATGGGCGTCGCGGACATCTTCACCCCGGGCACCCCGACCCGGGACGTCGTCGCCTGGGTCGAGGCCAACCTCCGCGCGGCGGGCTGATCTCCGCCCTCATCGTCGGGTGAGCGGGCCGGTCCCCGGGCGGGGGCCGGCCCGCTTTCTCGTGCCCGGGGCTCGACTCGGGCCGGGGCCGGGCTCGACTCACGCCCCGGACCCGGGCTCACGCGCCGGGCCGGGCTCAGGCCCCGGACCCGGGCTCACGCGCCGGGCCGGGCTCACGCCCCGAGCTCGGCGAGCATCGCCTCCCGGAAGCGGAGCGTCCCGGCGAGGCGGGCGAAGGTCTCGGCCCACGCCGAGTCCGGTGTGGTGCCGGCGGCCAGCTCCTCGACGGCGCCGGCCGTCTCCGGGGCCAGCGCGCGCTCCGTCATCCCGAGAACGCCGCTGTGGCTCCACGGGTACGCCCCGGAGGCGGCGGCGCGGGACAGTGCGGTGACGACCGCGGTGGACAGCGGCGGCGTCCACGGCGTGGCGCACGCGCCGAGCAGCTGGAAGGCCTCGCCCAGGCCGTGCACCTCGATGAACGCGGCCGTCCAGGCGGCCCGTTCGGCGGGCGGCAGGACGGACAGCAGCTTGGCGGGCGCGCCGGTGGCCCGCGGCGCCCGCGCCCGGCCCGCGCCGCGGACGGGCGGGACGGGCGCCGGGCCGAGCAGCGCGCGGGCCCAGTCGGGGTCGTGCTGGCGGACGGCGGCGCGGGCCCAGGCCTCGCGGAGGTCGTCGGCCCAGCTGCTGCTGGTCTCGTCGATGCTGTCGCCGACCCGCAGGGCGAGCAGCTGGTCCGGCGTCAGGCCCGTCGTCTCGGGCCAGGTGGCGAGCGGCGCCGCCGCGACCACCTCGCCGAACCACCAGGCCCGTTCGCCGCGCCCGGTCGGTGACTTGGGGGGTATGCCGTCGCGCTCCATGGCCGCGTCGCACTCGGCGGGCGGGGTGACCAGCAGGTGTGTGCCCGGATCGGCGAGGCGGACGGCGGCGGTGGCGCGGACGGCCATCCGCCGGGCGAGCGCGGAGCCGGGGAGGGTGGAGAGCAGCTCGGCGGCCGTCGCCCGGACGTTCTTGCTGCGGTCGCCGAGGGCGGCCTCCAGGAACGGCTCGTCCTCGGGGGAGAGGCCGTCCTGGAGGGCGTCCAGGAAGAGCAGCCGGTCCTCGGCGCGCTCGGTCGGCCACGTGCTCCGCAGCAGGGCGAGGCCGGCCGCCGGATCGCGGCGGCGCAGCAGCGTGAGGTGGGTGACGCGCTCGGCGAACAGGCCCTCGTGCCACAGGCGGTCGTCCGCGGGCTGCGGCGGCGCGCCGGGCGGCGTGGTGCGCAGGACGTAGCGCCAGTCCGGGTTCCGCACGGCCAGCCAGCGGCCGAGGGGACCGGCCAGGGCGACGCCGTCCTGGCGCAGTTCGCTGCGGGCTCGGGAGGCGTCGAGCAGGGCGGGCACCAGGGCGGCCGGCGGGCGCAGGCCCCGCTCGCGGGCGGCGGCGAGCCACTGCGGCAGCAGCTCGGTGAGGTTGGCGAGGGTGCCGGTGCCGCCGGTGGTGCGGCCGGCGAGCAGGACGGCGAGCCGCCGGGCCGCCGCAGGGGGCAGCTCGGGGCGGCCGTCCTGCGGGGCGGGCGGGTCCGGCGGCTCCACGGCCGGGACGGGCAGGGCGCCCGCGCGGCGCCGGACGGTCGCGAGCGCGGCGAGCTCCAGCAGGGCGGTGGCCGGGTCGTCCCGGTCCACGGACCCGCCGAGGGGCAGGGCGGTGTCGGGGAGCCGGCGGCGGTCGGTGCCGAGGAGGGCGGTGGTGTGGAGGGTCTCCCACGGGTCCTGGGTGGTCGTCATGTTCTGCTCCTAGACGGTGGTCAGGCCTATGGGGCGGTGGTCGTCGCCGGGCCAGGCGGTGACCGGGGCGAAGCCCTGGTGGCCGTACTCGCCGAAGACGGTGAGCGGGCGGCCGGTGGACACGGCGGCCAGGCGCCACAGGGCGGCCTCCGGGACGGCCGCGGGGCGGACGGGGACGGTGTGGTGGCCGTCCGTCAGGCGCCAGCCGTCCGGGGTGAGGACGGGGACGACGCCGGTGAGGACGGTGGGCCAGGCGTCCAGCCACGGGTCGTCGGCGACGGCGGTGCCGTAGCCGGCCACCGCCTCGGCGACGGACAGGCCGTCCGGCGGGGCGGCCGGGCCGGGCGCGGGGGCGCCGTACCGGGTGCCGAGGGCGGCGCGCAGCGGACGGGCGCCGGGGTGGAAGGCGAGCTCGGCCTCCAGCGCGTGGCCGGTGGGCAGGGCGAGGTCGGGGGCCTGGCCGGGGCGGCCGAAGGCGAGCAGCAGGGCCGGGCGGCCGGTCTTGGCGCCGCGCAGCCAGAGCCGGCGGGTGGTGAGCCGGTCGTCCCCTCCCTCGCCCATGGGCGCGGTCCGGCTGCCGAGGACGAGCCAGCGGTCCCGGACCGTGGGCCCGGCGAGCAGTTCGGCGGCGTCGGTGGTGTAGCCGACCCTCGTCCGCACCGTCGCCGCCAGCCCGGTGGGCAGCTCGTCGAGCCGGGTGGCGGCGGTGGCGAGCAGGTGGAGCATCGCGTACTCCTCCAGGAGCCGCTCCTGCGGGAGGCCGTCCAGCTCGCGGACCCGGGCGGCGAGGCCCGGCGCCTGGGCGTCGACCATCCGCGCCGCCACCTCCTCCCACGGACCGGCGGCGGACCGGTCGGCCAGGCCGTGCCGGATCCCGTCGGCGAGCCGCAGCCGCAGCTCGGCCGCGCCGGCGGCGACCCGGGCGCCGCGCCGCTCGGCCCGGCGGCGGGCGGCGGCCGGATCGGCGGGGCCCGCGGGGGCGGCGGCGGGGGCGGCGGCGCGCTGCTCGGCCCGCTCGCGGCGGGCGTCGAGCCAGGCGGCCGCCCAGTCGGCGGGCTCGGCGGCGGGGACGGCCTGCGGGGTGCCGCTCCACAGCAGGAGGAGTCCGAGCGCGTGCTTGCACGGGAACTTCCGGCTCGGGCAACTGCACTGGTAGGCGGGCGTGGCGAGCTCGACCACGGTGCGGTACGGCGTGCTGCCGCTGCCTCCGCACTCGCCCCAGACCGCGGCGCCGTCGGTGCCCGGGGCCGACCAGGGCGCGGGCGTGGAGAGCTTGCCGGCCGCCTTCTGCGACGCGGCGTCAGGCGCCAGGGACAGGACGTGTTCGGTGCTCCAGCGTTCCTCCATGGCACCGACCGTAGGCGGGGGCACTGACACTTCCTCACCGCCCGCCGCGGATTGTCAGTGCCCGGGTGCAGGGTGGCTCCCGCAGGCCGGAGTTGCCCTCCCGTCACCCGCCGCCCCGCCGTCACCGTGCCCGGCGGCCGACCCGAAGGAGCCCCCATGACCGACGTTCTGCGGCAGCACGCCGAGGACGCCTTCGCCGGTGAACTGGCCGCCCTGGCCGCGCAGGACGACCGTCCGCGCCCCGAGCGCTGGAAGCTCTCGCCCTGGGCCGTGGCGACGTACCTGCTCGGCGGCGAACTGCCCGACGGTACCCGGATCACGCCCAAGTACGTCGGCCCGCGCCGCATCGTGGAGGTCGCCGTCACGACGCTGGCGACGGACCGCGCGCTGCTCCTGCTCGGCGTGCCGGGCACCGCCAAGACCTGGGTGTCCGAGCACCTGGCCGCCGCGATCGGCGGCGACTCCACCCTGCTCGTGCAGGGCACCGCCGGCACCCCCGAGGAGGCCGTCCGCTACGGCTGGAACTACGCCCAGCTGCTCACCAACGGGCCCAGCCGGGAGGCCCTGGTGCCCTCGCCCGTCATGCGGGCGATGGCGGACGGCAAGCTCGCCCGCATCGAGGAGCTGACCAGGATCCCGGCCGACGTGCAGGACGCCCTGATCACCGTCCTGTCCGAGAAGACGCTCCCGGTGCCGGAACTGGGCTCCGAGACGCAGGCCGTGCGCGGCTTCAACGTGATCGCCACCGCGAACGACCGGGACCGCGGCGTCAACGAGCTGTCCAGCGCGCTGCGGCGCCGCTTCAACACCGTCGTGCTGCCGCTGCCTGCCTCGCTGGAGGAGGAGGTCGACATCGTCACCCGCCGGGTGAGCCAGCTCGGCCGCTCCCTGGACCTGCCCGAACTGCCCGGCGGCGCCGAGGAAATCAGGCGGGTCGTGACGGTCTTCCGCGAGCTGCGCGCGGGGATCACGGTCGACGGCCGGACGAAGGTCAAGACGCCGGGCGGCACGCTGTCCACGGCCGAGGCGATCTCGGTGGTCACCAACGGCCTCGCCCTGGCGGCCCACTTCGGCGACGGCGTCCTGCGCGCCGCGGACGTGACGGCGGGCATCGTCGGGGCCGTCGTCCGCGACCCGGTCGCGGACCGGGCGGTGTGGCGCGAGTACGTCGAAGGGGTGGTGCGCGAGCGCGACGGCTGGAAGGACTTCTACCGCGCCGCCCGCGAGGTGGCCGCATGACCTCCCCGGGCCCGACCGCACCGGGCGCGAGCACCCCGGACGTGACCCTGCTCGGGGTCCGCCACCACGGCCCCGGCTCGGCCCGGGCGGTGGGCGCCGCCCTCGCACGGCTCGCGCCGGACGCGGTGCTGATCGAGGGTCCGCCCGAGGCCGACGGCATCGTCGGGCTGGCCGCAGAGAAGGACATGGTGCCGCCGGTCGCGCTGCTCGCCCACGCGGTGGACGACCCGGCACGGGCCGCGTTCTGGCCGTACGCCGAGTTCTCCCCGGAGTGGGTGGCGATCCGGTACGCGGTGGAGCGGGAGCTGCCGGTCCGCTTCATCGACCTGCCCGCCGCGTACGGCTTCGCCGACGAGGCCGCCGCCGACGGTCCCGCCGCCGACAGTCCCGCGGCCGCCGACGAGCCCGCCGCCGACCCGATCGCCCTGCTCGCCGAGGCCGCCGGCCACGACGACCCGGAGCGCTGGTGGGAGGACGTCGTCGAGCACCGCGCGCCGGGCGCCGACGCCCTGGCGCCGTTCACGGCCGTCGCCGAGGCGATGGCCGCACTGCGCGCCGAGGGCCTCGCCGAGTCCCGCCGGGACCTCGTGCGCGAGGCGTACATGCGCCGGCAGATCCGGGCCGCCCGGCGGGCCGGGCACCGGCGGATCGCCGTCGTCTGCGGGGCCTTCCACGTGCCCGCCCTCGCCGAGCTGCCGACCGTCGCCCACGACCGGGCGCTGCTCGCGCAGCTGCCGAAGAAGACCAGGACGGACATCACCTGGGTGCCCTGGACGCACCGCAGGCTCGCCCAGTCCGCCGGGTACGGCGCGGGCATCGAGTCGCCCGGCTGGTACCACCACCTGTACGCGGCCGGGGCCGATCCGGTGCCGCGCTGGCTCGCCCGCGCCGCCGAGCTGCTCCGCGCCGAGGACCACCCGGTCTCGTCCGCGCACGTCATCGAGGCGGTCCGGCTCGCCGAGACCCTCGCCGCCCTGCGCGGCCGCCCGCTGGCCGGGCTCACCGAGACGCTGGACGCCGTCCGCGCGGTCATGTGCGACGGCTCGGACGTCGCGCTGGAGCTCGTCCGCGACCGCCTGGTGATCGGCGACGCCCTCGGCGAGGTCCCGGACGCCGCACCGGCGGTGCCGCTCCAGCGCGACCTCGCCCGGCTGCAGCGCACGCTGCGCCTCAAGCCCGCGGCCGCGCCCCGGGACCTCGACCTCGACCTGCGCAAGGACACCGACGCCGCCCGCTCCCGCCTGCTGCACCGGCTGCGGCTGCTGGGCGTCGAGTGGGGCGTGCCCGCGCGCTCCGCCGTCGCCTCGACCGGCACCTTCCGGGAGAGCTGGCGGCTGTGCTGGCAGCCCGAGTTCGCGGTCCGGATCGCGGAGGCCGCCCAGTGGGGCACCACGGTCGAGGACGCGGCCACCGCGAAGGCCGTCGCCACCGCCCGCGCGGCCGGCGAACTCGGGCAGCTCACCGGCCTGGTGGAGACCTGCCTGCTGGCCGGCCTGTCCACCGCCCTGCCCGCCGTCATGCGGGTGCTCGCCGACTGCGCCGCCCTCGACACCGACGTGGCCCACCTGGCCGGCGCCCTGCCCGCCCTCGTCCGCGCGCTGCGCTACGGCGACGTGCGCGGCACCGACCACGGCGCGCTCAAGGAGGCCGCCACCGGTCTGGCCGACCGCGTCTGCGTCGGCCTGCCGCCCGCGTGCGTCGGCCTGGACGCCGCGAGCGCGGCGGACCTGCGCGCCCGGCTCGACGAGGTGCACGGCGCCGTCGGCCTGCTCGCCGCGGACGGCCTCGCCGACCGCTGGGCCGCCGCCCTGCACGCGCTGGCCCGCCGCGAGCCCGCCGGCGGCCCGGCCACCGGGGTCCCCGGCCTGCTGCGCGGGCGCGCCGTCCGGCTGCTGCTGGACGACGGCCGGCTCGACACCGAGGAGGCCGGCCGCCGCCTGCGCCTGGTGCTGTCCGCCGCCGGCGCACCGGCGGACGCGGCCGGCTGGGTCGAGGGCTTCCTCTCCGGCGGCGGCGCCCTGCTGCTGCACGACCCCCGGCTGCTCGCGCTGCTCGACGAGTGGCTGACCGGCGTCTCCGACACGACCTTCACCGACGTCCTGCCGCTGCTGCGCCGCACCTTCAGCGGCCTGGAGGCGGGCGTGCGCAGCACCGTCGGTGCCCGGGTCGCGGCCGGCCCGCTCGACGCCGAGCCGTCCGGCGAGCCTGCAGCCGGCGAGCTGGACCGGGCCAGGGCCGACGCCGCCGTGCCGGTGGTGGCCCTGCTGCTGGGCGTGCGGCCGTTCATCCCCCGGCAGGCCGCCGGCCGCGACAGCTGAGCCGTTCCCCTCGAAAGCCCCCTCGAAAGCCCTCGCGAAGGAGGAGCACATGACGACCACGACCGACGAACGCCTCCGCCGGTGGCGCCTGGTGCTCGGCGGCGAGGCCGACGGCACCGGCTGCGCGCTGCGCGGCCGCGACGCCGCGATGGACGGCGCGCTCGCCGCGCTCTACCGGGCCGCCCCCGACGAGACCGCCCGGCCCGGCCGGGGCGGCCGCCGCAGCGCCGGGCTCGGCGGCTCGGCCCCGCAGGTGGCCCGCTGGCTCGGCGACATCCGCAGCTACTTCCCGTCCACCGTCGTGCAGCTGATGCAGCAGGACGCGATCACCCGGCTCGGCCTGGAGCGGCTCCTGCTGGAGCCCGAGATGCTCGCCGCCGTCGAGCCGGACGTCCACCTCGTCGGCACCCTGCTCTCGCTCAAGCACGCCCTGCCGGAGACCACCAGGGAGACGGCCCGCGCCGTCGTCGGCCGGGTGGTGGCCGACCTGGAGCGCCGGCTGGCCGACCGGACCAGGTCCGCCCTGGGCGGCGCCCTCGACCGCAGCGCCCGGGTGCACCGGCCGCGCCACCGCGACATCGACTGGGACCGCACCATCCGGGCCAACCTGAAGAACCACCTGCCCGAGCACGGCACCGTCGTCCCCGAGCGGCTGGTCGGCCACGCCCGCGCCCGGCGCGCCGTCCGCAAGGACGTCATCCTCTGCGTGGACCAGTCCGGTTCGATGGCGGCCTCGGTCGTCCACTCGGCCGTCTTCGGCGCGGTCCTCGCCTCGATGCGCACACTCGACACCCGGCTGGTCGTCTTCGACACCTCGGTGGTCGACCTGACCGAGCAGCTCACCGACCCGATCGACGTCCTGTTCGCCACGCAGCTCGGCGGCGGCACCGACATCAACCGCGCCCTCGCCTACTGCCAGTCGAAGATCACCCGTCCGGCGGAGACGATCGTCGTCCTGATCAGCGACCTCTACGAGGGCGGGGTCCGGGACGAGATGCTCCGGCGGGTCGCCGCGATGAAGGCGGCCGGCGTCCGGTTCGTCGCCCTGCTCGCGCTCTCCGACGAGGGCGCGCCCTCCTACGACCACGCCCACGCCGCCGCCCTGGCCGCCCTCGGCGCTCCCGCCTTCGCCTGCACCCCCGACGCCTTCCCGGACGTCATGGCGGCGGCGATCGAGAAGCGGCCGATCCCCCGGCACCTGATCGAGGGGGCCGGGCAGGGGTTCTGACCAGGCGGCCCGTCGGATTCACCCGGACGTGCGAATCCGCCCGACGGGTGGACCGGGCGTCTGTCACGCCGCTTTAGGCTGTCTGTGACGGTTCTCACCAAAGACGGGCCGGTCCCGGGCGAAAGAGTCCCGTCCCACGGGGATAACCTGCCAGACGGACGTGACGCGCGTGTTGATTGACGTGTGCGCCCGTGGCTGTGTGGGCCGCAAGGCCGTACCTCTGCGTACCCGCACCGCCCCGACGACCCGCAGCGAAGATCCTGCCGTGGCACGCTCGTAGAGACACAATCCGCGACCACGAACAAGGACAAACACGTGGACCTGTTCGAGTACCAGGCGAGGGACCTCTTCGCCAAGCACGGCGTGCCCGTGCTTGACGGCGACGTCATCGAGACCCCCGAAGCGGCTCGCGCCATCGCCGAGCGCTTCGGCGGCCGCGCCGTCGTCAAGGCTCAGGTGAAGGTGGGAGGCCGTGGCAAGGCCGGTGGCGTGAAGCTCGCCGCCGACCCGGCCGACGCCGTCGCCAAGGCCGAGCAGATCCTCGGCATGGACATCAAGGGCCACACCGTTCACAAGGTGATGCTCGCCCAGACCGCCGACATCAAGGACGAGTACTACGTCTCGTTCCTGCTGGACCGCACCAACCGCACCTTCCTGGCCATGGCCAGCGTCGAGGGCGGCGTGGAGATCGAGGTCGTCGCCGAGGAGAACCCCGACGCGCTCGCCAAGATCCCGGTCGACGCCAACGAGGGCTGCACCCCGGAGAAGGCCGCCGAGATCGTCGCCGCGGCGAAGTTCCCGGCCGAGGTCGCCGACCAGGTCGCCGAGGTCCTGCAGAAGCTGTGGAAGGTCTTCATCGCCGAGGACGCCCTCCTCGTCGAGGTCAACCCGCTGATCAAGTCCGGTGACGGCAAGATCATCGCGCTCGACGGCAAGGTCTCCCTGGACGAGAACGCCGAGTTCCGCCAGCCCGAGCACGAGGCCCTGGAGGACAAGGCCGCGGCCAACCCGCTGGAGGCCGCCGCCAAGGCCAAGGGCCTGAACTACGTCAAGCTCGACGGCCAGGTCGGCATCATCGGCAACGGCGCGGGCCTCGTCATGAGCACCCTCGACGTGGTCGCCTACGCCGGTGAGAAGCACGGCGGCGTCAAGCCCGCCAACTTCCTCGACATCGGTGGCGGCGCGTCCGCCGAGGTCATGGCGAACGGCCTGGAGATCATCCTGGGCGACCCCGACGTCAAGTCGGTCTTCGTCAACGTCTTCGGCGGCATCACCGCCTGTGACGCGGTCGCCAACGGCATCGTGCAGGCGCTGGAGCTCCTCGCGAGCAAGGGCGAGAACGTCTCCAAGCCGCTGGTCGTCCGCCTGGACGGCAACAACGCGGAGCTGGGTCGCAAGATCCTCGACGACGCCAACCACCCGCTGGTCCAGCGCGTGGACACCATGGACGGCGCCGCTGACCGCGCCGCCGAGCTGGCCAACAAGTAAGGAAGGGGACTTTCACACCATGGCTATCTTCCTTACCAAGGACAGCAAGGTCATCGTCCAGGGCATGACCGGCGCCGAGGGCATGAAGCACACCCGCCGCATGCTCGCCTCCGGCACCCAGATCGTCGGCGGTGTCAACCCGCGCAAGGCCGGCACCACGGTCGACGTCGACGGCACCGAGATCCCGGTCTTCGGCTCCGTCGCCGAGGCGATGAAGGAGACCGGCGCCGACGTCTCCGTCCTGTTCGTCCCGCCGGCGTTCACCAAGGCCGCCGTCGTCGAGGCCATCGACGCCGAGATCGGCCTGGCCGTCGTCATCACCGAGGGCGTCCCGGTGCACGACACCGCCGCCTTCTGGGCCCACGCCGGCTCCAAGGGCAACAAGACCCGGATCATCGGCCCGAACTGCCCCGGCCTGATCAGCCCCGGACAGTCGAACGCCGGCATCATCCCGGCCGACATCACCACCTCCGGCAAGATCGGTCTGGTCTCGAAGTCGGGCACCCTGACCTACCAGCTCATGTACGAGCTGCGCGACATCGGCTTCTCCTCGGCCGTGGGCATCGGCGGTGACCCGGTCATCGGCACCACCCACATCGACGCCCTCAAGGCGTTCCAGGAGGACCCGGAGACCGAGCTCATCGTCATGATCGGTGAGATCGGTGGCGACGCCGAGGAGCGTGCCGCGGCCTACATCGCCGAGCACGTCACCAAGCCGGTCGTCGGCTACGTCGCGGGCTTCACCGCCCCCGAGGGCAAGACCATGGGCCACGCCGGCGCCATCGTCTCCGGCTCCTCGGGCACCGCCCAGGCCAAGAAGGAGGCCCTCGAGGCCGCCGGTGTCAAGGTCGGCAAGACGCCGTCCGAGACCGCCCGCCTGGCGCGCGAGATCATCGCCGGCTGACCCCAGCCCGGCCGAGGGGGGGCCCCCCCCCCCCGGCCCCGCGGGGGGGGGGCGCGCGGCCCCCCCCCCCCCGCGCGCCCCCGCCGGGCCGGGCGGAGCGGGCCCGCGGCCCCCC
>NZ_JBHWGV010000020.1:22247-25612 GCF_042732955.1 Kitasatospora sp. NPDC059747
GTACCCAGCGCCCGTCGCCGCGGGCGGGGGGGGGGGGGTCTGCCCGCCGCGGCCCCCGCCCGCGCGGCGGCGCGGGGCCCGGGGGGGGGCGGGGGGGGGCGGGGGCACTCGCCTTCTCGCGGGGCCCGTCAGCGCGCCGGGGTGCAGGGCAGCGGCGCCCAGCGGGCGCACTTCGGCGGTCCCTGCGGCGGCGGGGCCTCCGCCCCCTTGGCCGCCGCCGGCAGCTCCCACAGCGCGATCGCGCGCGGCGGCGGGTCCACCACCACCGCCTCCAGCCCGGGCGTCGGGCTGCACCACAGGCTGCTGATCCCGCCGGCCGGCCCGCCCGGCGCCACCGGCACCCCGGGCTCGGCCGCGTCCGGCGCCTGGACGCACACCGACGGCGCCGGCGGTTCCGGCTCCCGGAACAGCACCGCCGGACGGCCGCCGACCAGCGTCATCATCGCCGCGCCGCCCACCGACGCCGTCAGCGCCGCCGCCGCACCCGTCAGGACCAGGCTCCGCAGCCCGTGCCGGGCCCGGAGCACCGGCACCGCGGGCCGGTGCGGCTCCGGGCACCCGCGCACGGCCGCCCGGTGCAGCAGCCCGCTCAGCCGGTCCGGGAACCCGGGATCGGCCGGATCCGGCCCGGCCAGGTCCGGCACCCATTGCGCCAGCGCCGCCCGGGCCGCCCACACCCGCCCCTCCGCCGCGGCCAGCGTCGACTCCACCTCCACCGCGACGGCCGCCGCCGGCAGCCCCAGCCCGTCGTGCAGCACCAGTGCGCGACGCTGCGGCCGGGACAACCGCTTCAGCGCCTTCAGCAGGGCCCGGTCCCGGTCCGTCAGGCGGTCGTGGTCCGGCAGCACCGCCTGTGACTCGTCGGCCGGGCGCACCTTGATCCGCCGGTGCGGCAGCCGCCACGCGTGCGCCCGGCGCGGCCCGCCCCGGTGCCACGGCGACAGCGCCAGCTCGGACGCCCGCACCCGCACCCACGCCTCCGGATTCCCGGAGCCCGCCACCGCGTCCCACGCGCGCCGCGCTTCCCCGAACGCCCGCCGCACGCAGTGCGCCGCCCGGTGCCGGCACGCCGTCAGCAGGAAGACCTGCTGGACGAGCCGCGTGTGGGAGGTCTCGTACAGCTCCTCGAACGTTCCCGGGCCGGCGTCGTCGCGCGCGCCCGTCCGCGGCCCGGGGTCGGCCGGCCGCGCGCCGGGCCGCTGCTCCGCGCCGGCTTCGCGGCGCTTCGCGGGGATCCGCCGCTGTTCGGCGGGGGCGGGGGCCGGGGCGGGGCCGGTGCGGGCAGCCAGGCCGCCGCCGGTGCCTTCGGTCGGGCGGCCGGGCACCTTGCCGGGCTCGCGGCGCGGCTGCTCCTCGGCGCGGGCGGCGGATCGGGGGCGCTCGCCCGGCGGGGCGGCCGTCTTGGCGGGGGCCGCCCTCTTGGCGGGTGCCGCCGTCTTGGCCTGGGCCTCGGTGGGGGGCTTCCGCCGGACGGCTGACGGCGCCTCGGCCGGGTCCGCGCCGAGGCGCTTCGCCAGGGCCACCGCCTCGGCCTCGGTGGCGGCACCCAGCTTCTCCATGGCGCGGCGCAGGGCGGCGCGGGTGCCGCGGGGCAGGGGGTGCCCGGCGACGAGCTGGGCGAGGGCCTCTGCCTCACGGGGGGTCAGTTTCCGCGTGCGGGGTGGCGTGGTCATCAGACGCTCCGGGTCGGGCCGCCGGCGGCTTGGGGGCAGGGTCTGAAAATGCGCATAAGCCAATAATCTGGGACACGACGGCGGTTTGCCGCTTCACGGAGCATGGCGAGTCGCCTTGGCACCATGAGGCGCATGACGCAGCTGATGGGCCGTCCGATCCTGGAGGTGCCGGGCGAACTGGGTGCTCGCCCCGCCCTGGCCGACCTCCTGGCGGGGGTACGGACGGCGCTCGTCGGCCTCGCGGTGGTCGGGGTGCCAGTGCTCGGGCTGTGGGTGGTGACGCCGTACGCGGACGACGACGCGGCCGGTGCGTCGCGGCTCGCGGGGGCGCTGTGGCTGCTGGGGCACGGTGCGCCGCTGCTGCGCGGGGGAGCGGGGGCGCCGCTGACGGTCACTCCGCTGCTCATCGGCCTGCTGGCGGTGGTTCAGCTGTTCCGGGCGGGCGCCCGGGTGTCGGCGCGGCGGGGGCTGCGGTCGTGGTGGGGCGGCCCGGTGGCGGTGTGGGCGGGCTACTGCGGGGTGGCGGTCGTGGTCGTGGTGCACTGCGCGGGAGCGGGCCTGTTCCGCACCCGGGTGCTGCCGGACGTCCTGGTGGTCGGGCTGCTGGCCGCGCTCGCGGTCACCGCGGGGGCCCGGTCGACGCGCGAGGTCCGCGAGCCCGACGAGCCCTATGGGGCGTACGAGCCCTACGAGCCCTACGCGTCGTACGGGCCGGATGAGCTGGACGAGCCGGACGAGCCGGACGACTCCGACGTGCTCGGGGCCGTGTTCGCGAGCCGCCTCCTCGGCCGCCTTCCCGAGCACGCCCGTCCGGCGGACTGCGCGGAAGCCGTCCGCCGTGCGGCGCTCGCGGCGGGGACCGGGCTGGTGGCGGCGGGCGGAGTGCTGGTAGCCGTCGCGGCGGTGTCGGACGCGGTGACCGGCGGCGGCCGGGGGATGGCGGTGCTGGGCCGGGGCCCGACGGCCGTCGCGGGGCTGGTGCTGCTGGCGGTGGTGCTCCTGCCGAACGCGGTCCTGTGGGGAGCGGCGTACGCGCTGGGGCCGGGGTTCGCCGTGGGGGAGGGGACGGTGGTGGCGCCGGGCGGCACGGCGCTCGGGCCGGTGCCGGACTTCCCGCTGTTCGCGCTGCTCCCGGAGTCCGGCCCGGGCGGCTGGCGGCTCGCGGCGATCGCGCTCCCCGTCCTGGCCGGGGCGGTCCCGGCGGTGCTGCTCGGCCGGGCCGCGGCCCGGCGCGCGTGGGAGCCGGCCGCGACGGCCGTGGCGGCCTTGCTGGCGGCGCTGCTGACGGGTGCCGGGGCGGCCGCGCTGGGCTGGCTGTCCGGCGGCGCGCTGGCGGGCGGTCGGATGGCCCGGCTGGGGCCGGTGCCGTGGTGGGCGGGCCTTGCGGCGGCGGGCTGGTTCGTCGTCGTGGTGGTGCCCGGGGCGCTGTTGGCGCGCCACCGGGCGCTGGGCCCGGCCGCTCCGGGAGCCGGCGTGCTCGCGGGCCTGGCCGGCCGCGCCCGCCGGAGCGGCTGGCAGCTGCGTGCCCGCGCGCACGGCGCGGTGCTGCGGCTGAGCGGCGGCGCCCCCGAGGCGTGGGGGGGGGGGCCCGCGGGGGGGTGGGGGGGTGTCAGGGGGGGGGCGCGCCCCCCGCGGGGGGGCGCGCGGCCCGGCGGGGGCGGGGGGGCGCGGGCCCCCCGCCCCCCCCCCGCG
>NZ_JBHWGV010000020.1:25622-32795 GCF_042732955.1 Kitasatospora sp. NPDC059747
TCGGAGGACCGACCGTAGGGCGTGTCCTTTCGACTCAGGCCGGGCGCCGCGACGCCGGGGAGCGCACGTCGCCGCGTCGTCGTCGGCGGCCGATGTCCCTCAGCCTCCGCCCTGCGATTGGACACGCCCTGACGCCGCGGCCCTCCGAGCGGAAAGGGCCGGTCCTAGTTCCGGCCGTTCCCGACCAGGTCGACGTACCACTGCGGCGCGAGCCGGCTGCAGTTGTCGGCGCCGACCGTCGTCAGCGAGTCGCGGACGCAGGTCACGTAGTCGTCGTAGTAGAGCCCGAGGCCGATCACCGAGGACGCCACCACGACGGTCATCGCGCCGGTGAGCACCCCGGCGAGCGCGGCCGGCGTGAGCGGGTTCGGCCCGGCGGGCGCGACGCCCACGGCGGTGGCCGGCCGGGGGGCGCGCATCGCGCCGATGCCCCACACGATGCCGAGCGCGCCGACGAACAGCGCCACCCAGGTGACCCCGGCGAGCACGCAGATCAGCGCGAACAGCCCGGCGAGCGCCGCGTTGCGGGCCTTGCGCTGGGCCGGATCGGTGGGGTCGAGCCGTGGCGGCTGCGGGGCCGGCGGGCGGGGCTGCCGGCCGTCGCCGCCGGACCGGCCGGGGCCCTCGCCGTCGGGGCCGTCGCCGCCGTCGGCGGACCGGGGGGCACGCGGCTGCCACGGCTGGTCCGGGGCATCCGCCGGCGGCGGCGCGAAGGGGTTGCGCTCGCCGGGGTTGTCACCGCTGCTCATGGTTTCCGCCATTCCTTCTCGGTCGGTGGGGCGGGTGCCCGTGCCCCTATGATCCCGCAGCGGTCCGACGGGCCCCCGGCGGCCTGCCGGGCCGGGCGCGGGGAGATCCCCGTCTCAACTACGCGCGTAGCCCCGGCCGGAGGGTTCGGGGGCCGTCCGACCAGCCGTTATCGTGGTGACGGTCAGCAGCTCACAGAGGTTCCCCGGGGCCCGCGTCGCGGCGGGTTCTCCTGGTGTTCCCCCTCGCTCGACCTGCCGTTCGTAGTGGCCCCACCGCCGGTGGACGTACCAGCGGGCGGCGCCCGACCTACGGAGAATCGCGCAGTGGCCGCCGCCCCCGCCCAGCTCTTCCCGCCCCGTACGCCCGGACCGGCCCGCCTGGTGGTGCTGGTCTCCGGCTCGGGCACCAACCTGCAGGCGCTGCTCGACGCCGCCGCCGACCCGGCCTACGGGGCCGAGATCCTCGCGGTGGGCGCGGACCGCGACGGCATCGCGGGTCTGGAGCGCGCCGAGCGGGCGGGCCTGCCGACCTTCGTCCACCGGGTCAAGGACCACGCGGACCGCGCCGACTGGGACCGCGCGCTGACCGCCTCCGTCGCCGCCCACGAGCCGGACCTGGTCGTCACGGCCGGCTTCATGAAGATCCTCGGCCCCGAGTTCATCGCGGCCTTCGCGGGGCGGATCGTCAACACCCACCCCGCTCTGCTGCCGTCCTTCCCCGGCGCCCACGGCGTCACCGACGCGCTCGCGTACGGGGTGAGGGTCACCGGCTGCACCGTCCACCTGGTCGACGCCGGGGTGGACACCGGGCCGATCATCGCGCAGGGCGTCGTCGAGGTCGCCGACGCCGATCACGCCGATGGCGGCGAAGCGCTGCACGAGCGCATCAAGACTGTCGAGCGCAAGCTGCTCGTCGACGTCGTGGGCCGGCTGGCCCGCGAAGGTCACCGCATCGAGGACCGAAAGGTATGGATCCCGGCATGAGTGCCAGCTCCACCACCCCCCCTGTCTCCGAGAACATCCGTCCGATCCGTCGTGCGCTGATCAGCGTGTACGACAAGACCGGTCTGGAGGAGCTGGCCCAGGGCCTGCACGCCGCCGGGGTCGCGATCGTCTCCACCGGCTCGACCGCCGGCCGCATCGCCGCCGCCGGCGTCCCGGTGACCGAGGTCTCCGAGCTGACCGGCTTCCCGGAGTGCCTGGACGGGCGCGTGAAGACGCTGCACCCCCGCGTGCACGCCGGCGTGCTCGCCGACCTGCGCCTGGAGTCGCACCGCGCTCAGCTGGCCGAGCTCGGCGTCGAGCCGTTCGACCTGGTCGTCGTGAACCTCTACCCGTTCAAGGCCACCGTCGCCTCCGGCGCCACCCCGGACGAGTGCGTCGAGCAGATCGACATCGGCGGCCCGAGCATGGTCCGCGCCGCCGCCAAGAACCACCCGTCGGTCGCCGTCGTGGTCGACCCGGCCCGCTACGGCGACGTCCTGACGGCCGCCCGCGAGGGCGGCTTCGACCTGGCCACCCGCAAGCGCCTGGCCGGTGCGGCGTTCGCCCACACCGCCGCCTACGACGTGGCCGTCGCCTCCTGGTTCGAGGCCGGCTACGCCCCGAGCGACGAGCGCTTCCCCGAGTTCCTGGGCGCCACCTGGGAGCGGCAGAGCGTGCTGCGCTACGGCGAGAACCCGCACCAGGGCGCCGCGCTGTACAGCGCCGGCACCGGCGGCCTGGCCGGCGCGCAGCAGCTGCACGGCAAGGAGATGTCGTACAACAACTTCGTCGACACCGACGCCGCGCGCCGCGCCGCCTACGACCACGCCGAGCCAGCCGTCGCGATCATCAAGCACGCCAACCCGTGCGGCATCGCGACCGGCGCCGACGTCGCCGAGGCGCACCGCAAGGCGCACGAGTGCGACCCGGTCTCCGCGTACGGCGGCGTCATCGCGGTCAACCGCCCGGTCACCGTCGAGCTGGCCGAGCAGATCGCCCCGATCTTCACCGAGGTCGTCGTGGCCCCCGGCTACGAGGAGGGCGCGGTCGAGGTCCTGGCCCGCAAGAAGAACCTGCGGGTGCTGCTCGCCCCCGAGGCCCCGGTCAACCGCCAGGAGGTGCGCCCGGTCTCCGGCGGCGTGCTGCTCCAGGACGCCGACCGGGTGCACGCCGAGGGCGACGACCCGGCGACCTGGACGCTGGCCAGCGGCGAGGCGCTGTCCGAGGCGGAGCTGGCCGAGCTGGCCTTCGCCTGGCGGGCCTGCCGGGCCGTCAAGTCCAACGCGATCCTGCTGGCCAAGGACGGTGCCTCGGTCGGCGTCGGCATGGGCCAGGTCAACCGCGTGGACTCGTGCAAGCTCGCGGTCGAGCGGGCCGGCGAGCGGGCCAAGGGCTCGTACGCGGCCTCGGACGCGTTCTTCCCGTTCCCGGACGGCCCCGAGATCCTGATCGCCGCGGGCGTCAGGGCGATCGTGCAGCCCGGCGGTTCGATCCGCGACGAGCAGGTCGTCGAGGCCGCCACCAAGGCGGGCGTGACGATGTACTTCACCGGCGCGCGCCACTTCTTCCACTGACGGCGTGACGGAACGCAGGAGCGGCCCGGCTCCCTCCGAGAGGGGGCCGGGCCGCTCCGCGTCGCCGTGCGGGCAGGCCGGTCAGTAGCGCGGCCGGTTGAACCAGGCGACGCCGTCCCGGGTGGTCACCGCGGCGATCCACAGGACGCAGATCGCGATCCACAGCACGCCGATCCCGACCCCGACCCCGGCGCCCGCCGCGGCGCCCGCGACCTGGGAGTTGGCGCCCCCGGTGATCGAGCTGACCAGCACGCCGAGGCCGAGCAGCAGGGCGATCGCGCCGTACACGATGGTGGTGATCCGGGTGGCCGGGCCGCCGCTGCCGAACTTCACGCCGAGCGTGATGGAGAGCACCGCGGCGAGCAGGTAGACGACCCCGATGACCAGCAGGACGCTCGCCGCCGCGTTGCCGAAGATCGCGGTGTCGCTGCCGGTGGTGTGCTCGTTGGCGACCTTCTTGGCGCCGGCGGCCCCGATCAGCAGACCGGCCGTGATAAAGACCTGCACCGCGCCGATGATGAACAGGAACACCCGGGCGGTGACCATCAGACCCGGCATCGACATGCGCTGGGGCGCGACCGGCGGGTACCCGTACACGGGCTGCGCGGCCGGCTGCGGGTAGCCGTACCCGGCGGCCGGCGGGGCCTGCTGCGGGTAGCCGTACCCGGGCTGCTGCGGCTGGCCGTACGGGTTGTTCGGGTCGGGCGGGTAACTCATCGAAGCCTCCGGGCGGTTACGGGGACGTGGGGACGGGGCGGCGGAGCGCCCGGAGCCGGCCGGCGGGTCGGGGTGCCGGACGGACGGGACGCCGGTCGGGCGCGTCGGCGGCACGGCGACGGTGCCGCGGTGCCGAGCGCCGGCGGCTCAGGAACGTGCCCGGTGCGGAGCGAGCGGGAACGGCTGCGGCGCGCTGGACGGCGCTGTGTCGTGTGGTCGGCTCACTGCTTCTTTCCCCCGGGTGCGCCCCGCCGTGGTGTCCGTCGGCCCGTCACCGGGCCGGTCGCGGCAGGGCCGTGCCCCATATCGTCGACCGGACGGGAGCGCCGTGTCCAGCCGCCCCCGCGGCGGTGGCGAGACTGTGGCGCAACCGCAACGCGGTACCGGCCTTCCGTGTCCGTCCCGTTCTCCCGCGGGCCCCGGCGGAGCGGGTCCGGTGCCCTGGTACGGAGGCTTGCCGCGATCCGGGAGAATGGGGTCATGACTGCCCAGATTCTCGATGGCAAGGCCACTGCTGCCGCGATCAAGTCCGAACTCGCCGTCCGCGTGGCGGCCCTCAAGGCGAAGGGCGTCACGCCCGGCCTCGGCACCGTCCTGGTCGGCGACGACCCGGGCAGCCGCTGGTACGTGAACGGCAAGCACAAGGACTGCGCCGAGGTCGGCATCGCCTCGATCCAGCGCGAGCTGCCCGCCACCGCCACCCAGCAGGACGTCGAGGACGTCGTCCGCGAGCTCAACGCCGACCCGGCCTGCACCGGCTACATCGTCCAGCTGCCGCTGCCCAAGGGCCTGGACCAGAACCCGGTCCTGGAGCTCATGGACCCGGACAAGGACGCGGACGGCCTGCACCCGACCTCGCTCGGCCGCCTCGCCCTCGGCATCCAGGGCCCGCTGCCCTGCACCCCGCTGGGCATCGTCGAGCTGCTGCGCCGCCACGACGTCGAGATCAACGGCGCCGAGGTGGTCGTCGTCGGCCGCGGGGTCACCGTCGGGCGCTCGATCGGCCTGCTGCTGACCCGCCGCTCCGAGAACGCCACCGTGACCCTGTGCCACACCGGCACCCGGGACCTGGCCTACCACCTGCGCAAGGCCGACATCATCGTGGCCGCTGCCGGCGTGCCGCACCTGATCAAGCCGGAGGACGTCAAGGCGGGCGCGGCCGTCCTGGACGTGGGCGTCAGCCGCAGCGAGGGCAAGATCGTCGGTGACGTGCACCCGGGCGTGGCCGAGGTGGCCGGCTGGATCTCGCCGAACCCGGGCGGCGTGGGCCCGATGACCCGCGCGATGCTGCTCAACAACATCGTCGAGGCGGCCGAGCGCCGCGCCGGCGTCTGACACCTCCGGGAGGCGGCGGACATGAGTGACCCACGACCCGCGGCGCGGTCCCGGCAGCGGCCGGTCAAGACCACCGGCACCATCCCGCCGGAGGGCTCGGCCGCGGCCCTCGGGCGCGAGCACGCCCTGCCGGTGCGGCAGTGGCCGATAACGCTGGTCCTGCTGGTGGTCGGCGCCGGGCTCGCGGTCACCTGGTTCGCCGACTTCAAGGACGGTTTCAAGTTCGGGCTGCTGATCCTCGGCGGCGGCGTGCTGCTCGGCGCCGTCCTGCGGCTGGTGCTGCCGGAGGTCGGGATGCTCGCGGTGCGCAGCCGCTTCACCGACGTGATCGTGCTGGGCTTCCTGGGGTCGGCGATCGTCCTGCTGACGCTGGTGGCCCAGCCGAACCCGTGGCTGGAGTTCCCGCTGCTCGACAACATCGGGCAGCTGATCGGGCGTCCCAAGCACTGATCCCGCGCCACCGCGCCGCGCGACGGCCCCCGTCCGGGTTCTCCGGGCGGGGGCCGTCCGCGTGCCCGCCGGGCGTTCCGCCGTTGTGACGCATCAGCCACGCCCGCGCACGCGGCGTACGCTTCCCTTTGCGATAACCTGACGCCGGTCTCTCGATGTCGAGAGACCATCCTCGGCTCCAGTGCCGGTGTGCCTGGGGCACCTGGCGATTTGCTGGAGAAGGTAGAAATGACCCGCACCCCCGTCAACGTCACCATCACCGGAGCAGCCGGCCAGATCGGCTACGCGCTGCTCTTCCGCATCGCCTCGGGCCACCTGCTCGGTGCCGACGTGCCGGTGAACCTGCGCCTCCTGGAGATCCCGCAGGGCCTGAAGGCCGCCGAGGGCACCGCGATGGAGCTCGTGGACTGCGCGTTCCCGCTGCTGCGCGACATCACCATCACCGACAACCCGAACGTGGCCTTCGACGGCGCCAACGTCGCCCTGCTGGTCGGCGCCCGTCCGCGCACCGCGGGCATGGAGCGCGGCGACCTGCTGCAGGCCAATGGCGGCATCTTCGGCCCGCAGGGCAAGGCCATCAACGACCACGCCGCGGCCGACATCAAGGTCCTGGTCGTCGGCAACCCGGCCAACACCAACGCCCTGATCGCCCAGCGCAACGCCCCGGACGTCCCGGCCGAGCGCTTCACCGCGATGACCCGCCTGGACCACAACCGCGCCGTCGGCCAGCTCTCCGCCAAGACCGGCGCCCTGGTCTCGGACATCAAGCGCGTCACCATCTGGGGCAACCACTCCGCGACCCAGTACCCGGACATCTTCCAGGCCGAGGTCGCCGGCAAGCCGGCCTTCGAGGCCGTCGGCAGCGACCAGGCCTGGCTGGAGAACGACTTCATCCCGACCGTCGCCAAGCGCGGCGCGGCCATCATCGAGGCCCGCGGCGCGTCCTCGGCCGCCTCGGCCGCCAACGCCGCCATCGACCACGTGCACACCTGGGTCAACGGCACCGCCGAGGGCGACTGGACCTCGATGGGCGTCGTCTCCGACGGCTCCTACGGCGTACCGGCCGGCCTGATCTCCTCCTTCCCCGTCACCACCAAGGACGGCAAGTTCGAGATCGTCCAGGGCCTGGAGATCTCCGACTTCTCCCGCGCCCGCATCGACGCCTCGGTCAAGGAGCTGACCGAGGAGCGCGACGCGGTCCAGGAGCTCGGCCTCATCTGAGCCGCCCGGCTTCTTCGACGGCCCGCCGCCGCCCCCCCCCGGGGGGGGCGGGCCGGCCCCCTTCACAGGGGCGCTGTGTCACCTACCGAAGGGGGCCCGGGCCGCGGGCTCGGCGTGGTGCACCGGGGCGGGGGCTTGCACGG
>NZ_JBHWGV010000020.1:32805-38793 GCF_042732955.1 Kitasatospora sp. NPDC059747
CGCCAGCCTCTTTTGTTTAAACCCCACCCATGCGGCCCCCCCGGTTTCCCGCCCCGCCCCCCCCCCCCCCCCCGGGGGCCGGGGGGGCCCGTCGCCTTACACTGGCGCGCTGTGAACGAAACCATCGGGGACGCGGCGCTCGTCCTCGTCTTCATCCTCCTGGGCGGGCTCTTCAACGTCGCCGAGATCTCGCTGATCTCGCTGCGCGAGGGCCAGATCCGGACGCTGGAGGCGCAGGGCACCCGGCGTTCCGCCCGGGCCGCGCACCTGGCCGCCGACCCCAACCGCTTCCTCGCCGCCGTGCAGGTCGGCGTGACCTGCATGGGCTTCCTGTCCGCCGCCTTCGGCGCGGACACGCTGGCCGGCAAGGTCGCCCCGCTGTTCGTGCGGGCCGGGCTCACCCGGGGCGTCGCGGACGCCGTCGCGCTGGTCGGCCTCACCCTGGTGATCAGCTACGTGTCGCTGGTGCTCGGCGAGCTCACCCCCAAGCGGATCGGCCTGCAGCGCGCCGAGTCGATCGCGGTGACCGCCGCGCCCGTCGTGGACGTGATGTCCTCGGTGCTGCGGCCGGTGATCTGGCTGCTCGGGCACTCGACCGACATGATGGTCCGGCTGCTGGGCGGCGACCCGACCGCCGGGCGCGGCTCGATGAGCTCCGAGGAGTTGCGCGGCCTGGTCGCCGCCAACACCGAACTCGGCAGCGACGAACGGGCGTTGATCGCCGACGTGTTCTCCGCCGGGGAGCGGCAGCTGCGCGAGGTGATGGTCCCGCGCACCGAGGTGACCTTCCTGGACGCCGAGCGCGCGCTGACCGCCGTCCGCCACCAGGCCGAGACCTCGCCGCACTCGCGCTACCCGGTGGTCGAGGGCAGCGCCGACGCCGTGGTCGGCTTCGTCCACGTCCGCGACCTGTACGGCACGCGCGGCGAGCAGGCCGCCAAGGTCCGCGACCTGGCCCGCCCGGTCAAGCTGCTGCCCGGCACCAAACTGGTGCTGGAGGCGATGGGCGAGATGCGCCGGGAGGGCCACCACCTGGCGATCGTGGTCGACGAGTACGGCGGCACCGCGGGCATCGTCACGCTGGAGGACCTGGTCGAGGAGGTCATCGGCGAGATCCGGGACGAGTACGACCGCCCGCAGACCGCCACCATCCGCCGGCTGGCCGGCGGCGGCATGGAGCTGGACGGCCTGCTCAACCTCGGCGACTTCGCGGAGGAGACCGGCGTCGCCCTCCCGGAGGGCCCGTACGAGACGGTGGCCGGCTGCCTGGTCGCCTCGCTCGGCCGGCTGCCCAGGGACGGCGACCAGGTGCGGGTGCCGGTCGAGGGCGGCGGCGGGGTGCTGCTGACGGTGGCCAAGCTGGAGGGCCGGCGGATCGCCCGGGTCAGGGTGAGTGCCGTCACACTGTCGGAACCTCCAGGGGCAGAGGTTTCCTGACCGCCCGGTGGAACTGGAACAATGGCCCGCATGGTCAACGCAGCGGTCACTGGTCCGGTCAAGGACCGTCCTCGGGTGCTCTCCGGGATCCAGCCCACCTCCGGGTCGTTCCACCTCGGCAACTACCTCGGCGCGGTGCGCCAGTGGGTCGACCTCCAGAAGGACAACGACGCCTTCTACATGGTGGTCGACCTGCACGCGATCACGGTGCCGCAGGACCCGGCGACCCTGCGCGAGAACACCCGGATCTCCGCCGCCCAGCTCCTCGGCGCCGGCCTGGACCCGGAGCACTGCACGCTCTTCGTCCAGTCGCACGTGCCCGAACACGCGCAGCTGGCCTGGGTGATGAACTGCCTCACCGGCTTCGGCGAGGCCTCCCGGATGACCCAGTTCAAGGACAAGTCCGCCCGCTACGGCGCCGACAGCACCACGGTCGGCCTGTTCACCTATCCGATCCTCCAGATCGCCGACATCCTGCTCTACCAGGCGGACGCCGTCCCGGTCGGCGAGGACCAGCGCCAGCACGTGGAGATCACCCGGGACATCGCGGAGCGCTTCAACTCCCGCTACACCCCGACCTTCACGGTGCCGAAGGCGTACATCCTCAAGGAGACGGCGAAGATCCAGGACCTCCAGGACCCGGCCGTCAAGATGAGCAAGTCGGCCTCCTCGCCCAAGGGCCTGGTCAGCCTGCTGGACGACCCGAAGGCCAGCGCCAAGAAGTTCAAGAGCGCCGTCACCGACACCGGCACCGTCGTCTCCTACGACGAGGACGGCAAGCCCGGCGTCTCCAACCTGCTGCGGATCCACTCCGCGCTCAGCGGCCGGTCCGTCGAGGACCTGGTCGCCCACTTCGAGGGCAAGATGTACGGCGCCCTGAAGACCGAGCTGGCCGAGCTGTTCACCGAGTGGGTCACCCCCTTCCAGGAGCGCACCCGCACCTACCTGGACGACCCGGCCGAGCTGGACCGGGTGCTGGCGCTCGGTGCGGACAAGGCCCGCGAGGTGGCGTCGCAGACGCTGGAGACGGTGTACGACCGGATCGGCTTCCTCCCGGCCGCCAAGCGGTGACTCCCCTCACACGCCTGCCCGGTGGTGGCGACCTCCCCGAGGTCGTCACCATCGGCGTGTCCGTGAGCGTCCCGGACCCGTTCGGCGCGCGGATCCAGGACGCCCGGGCCGGGCACGGCGATCCGCTCGCCCGGTCGATACCGACGCACGTCACGCTGCTGCCGCCGACCGAGGTGCCGGCCGGGGAGCTCCCCAAGATCGAGGAGCACCTGGCGGCGGTGGCCGCGGCGCACCGGCCGTTCCGGATGCTGCTGCGCGGCGGCGGCACCTTCCGCCCGGTCTCCCCGGTGGTGTTCGTCCGGGTCGAGGAGGGCGCGCAGGAGTGCCGGCTGCTGGAGGCGGACGTCCGCTCCGGCCCGCTGGCCCGCGAGCTGGCGTTCCCCTACCACCCGCACGTGACGGTGGCGCACGGCCTGCCGGACGACGTGCTGGACCAGGCGTACGAGCAGGCGCGCGGCTTCCGGGCGGCGTTCACGGTGCCCGGGTTCGGCCTCTCCCGGTTCGACGCGGACGAGGTCTGGCGGCCCTGGCGGAGCTACTCCTTCGCGTGAACCGGCCGGACCGGCCGGACCGTTGAACCGGTTGGAGCCGCGGGACCGGCCGGACCGGCCCGAGCGGCCGGATCAGCTGGCGGTGCGGGTGAGTTCGAGCATCCGGTCGACGACCCGGCGGGCCGCGCCGCCCTCGTCCAGCGCGCAGTGGGCGGCCCGGAAGCGGCGGTAGCGCTCCGCGTACCCGGCGGTCAGCCCGGTGCCGCCGTCGGCGAGTCCGCGCAGCGCGCCGACCAGCTCGGCCGAGTCCGGGACGAGCGGGCCGGGGGCCTCCGTCTCGAAGTCGAAGTAGAAGCCGCGCAGGGTGTCGCGGTAGTGCTCCAGGTCGTACGTGAAGAAGAGCACCGGGCGGCCGGTGATCGCGAAGTCGAACATGATCGACGAGTAGTCCGTCACCAGCACGTCCGCGACCAGCAGCAGCTCCTGGACGTCCGGGTAGTCCGCGCAGTCGTACAGGAAGCCGTCCCCGGCGCCCGGCAGCGGCTCGCGCACGTGGGCGTGCGGGCGGATCAGCAGCACGTGGTCCGGGCCGAGGGCGCGGCGCGCGTGGTCGACGTCGATCCGCAGGTCGAGCCGGAAGCCGTCGCCGTCGCCGCGCTGCTGGTCCTCGCGCCAGGTCGGCGCGTACAGCACGATCCGCTTGCCCTCGGGGATGCCGAGGCGGCGGCGGACGGCCGCGGCGGTGCGCCCGTCGGGCCGGGCCAGGACGTCGTTGCGCGGGTAGCCGGCCTCCAGGATCTCGCCGCCGTACCGGAACGCCCGGCGCAGGATCGGGGTGGCGAACGGGCTGGGCGAGACGAGCACGCTCCACTGCGGGGTCTCGCGGTCGAGCGCGTCCAGGTAGCCGTGGTCCGACAGCCAGGGGTTCTCGACGTCGTGGGCGATGCGCTTCAGCAGCGAGCCGTGCCAGGTCTGCACGACCACCTGGCCGCGGCGGCGCTCCAGGAAGTCCGGGAAGTGGGTGTTGCCGACCAGGTACCGGCAGGTGGCCAGCGCCCGGTACCACTCGGGGCTCCAGATCCGCACCGCGGTGACCCCGGGCGGCAGGTCCGCCTGGGCGTCGTCGACCACCCACAGGTGCTCCAACGGCAGCTCGCGGCGGACGAGTTCGGCGTGCACCGCGCGCGGGGAGTCGGCGTAGCCGCGGCCGCCGAACACGTCGTACAGCACGGCCTCGCGCAGCGGCTCGCGGCGGGCGGCGGGGTACTCGGAGGCCCGCAGGCGGGACTGCGTCCAGGCACTGCGCTCGGTGGCGCTGAGCACCGGCGTGGAGTCCACCAGCAGGGTGTCGTGCCAGCGGCGCTGGAGCAGGACGGGCTTGCCGCCGGCCTGGGTGGCGGCCGGCAGGACGGCCAGCGCGCCGGGCGCGGCCAGCAGCGGGCGGGTCGGGCCGGAGCGGTCGGCGGGCTCCAGCGCGGCCTCCCAGATGCCCTTGCGCAGTGGCAGGGCGGTGCCGTCCGAGCCGGTGCGGGTGGCGGGCACCCGCACCCGGAAGCGGCCGTCGGCGCCGGCCTCGACCGGTCGGCGGACCTCGCCGGCCGTGCCGGTGTGCCGCAGCACCAGCTCCAGCCGGCCCGCGGCCGGGTCGGGGCAGTGCCCGGCGAGCTCGAAGGCGCCGGCCTTGACGGCGATCCGGTCGATCAGGCCGGCCGCGGGCTGGACGCAGACCTGGAGCCGGCCGTCGGCGAGGTGCTTGAGGTAGAGCGCGCGGTCCGCGGTGCCGGGCAGCCGGTGCTGGCCGGCCACCGGGCCGCCGCGCTCGTCCACGACGAGCTGCTCGGTGCTGCCGTCGGGGCGGCGCAGTTCGGTGTCCCAGTGCTCCAGGTCGCCGGTGCCGCGTCCCTCGGCGGTGAACGGCCGGTAGGGCAGGTGGACGGCGAAGGCGTCGCCGGTGCGGGTGACGGGCTGTTCGACGACGGCGTCGCTCTGCCGGTGGCGCAGCCGCAGCACGGTGCCGGACGGGCAGTGGCCGGCGGTGCCGCGCAGGTCGAGGCCCCCGTCGACCGGGGTGGCGGCGGTGAGCCGGACGCCGGGGCGCTCCAGCAGCAGGTGCAGCCGGTCGTCGGTGAAGTGCGGCTGGAGGCGCACGTCGCGGTCGACCCAGCGGGCCGGCGGGTACTCGCCCGAGCCGCACCAGTGCGGGGCGAGCGTGCCGTACTGGCGGCGCACCCGGGTGGGGCGGGGGCGGGTGAAGAGGGTGGTCTCGATCTGCCAGTCGCCCAGCAGCCACGCGCCGCCGCGGCGCAGCCGCCCGGGCTCGATCACGGCGGTGAACCCGGACCAGTCGTGGTTGTGCTCGGGCTGGGCGCTCTCGTCGGTGATCTCGGGCAGGCGCCGCGGCCGGGAGCGCACGTGCACGGGCGGCTGGGCGTCCTCGGGGTGGCGCAGGGTGAGCCAGGTCCAGGCGGAGCCGGCCCGGCCGGTGTCCTGGTCGTGCGGGCGGGCGAAGCCGGTGAGCTCCAGGCCGCGGCCGGCCCAGCGGGCGCGCAGCAGGCCGAAGACGGCGTCCTCGGACGGGGTGGGCAGCGCGGTGGTCACACGGGGGTCGGCGTGGGGCAGGACGAGCCGCGTGAGCACTGGCATTTCGGGTGGAGCCCTTCGGGACGGGAACCCGGCGTGGGGCTTGGCCGGGGGTGCTGGCGACCGGCGGGAGCCGGAACGGTGACAGTCGAATTGACATCCCATACCGGGACGACACCCGGGGTCAACTGTACGGTTCGTAGAATTTCCTGAGAAATTTGCCGACGAAACGCCAGTTCGAGTGCAATGTGGGCGTAAAGATCCGGGCGCTCTCGGGTAACTCCCGGAAATGCCGAGGCGGGGGGGGGGGGGGGGGGGGCCAGCGCCACGCGCGGAGGGGGGGAGTCGAGCTTCTAGATCTAAACAGAAAAGACAGAAGCCGCGCGCCGCGGGGGCGGCGGGCGCGCGG
>NZ_JBHWGV010000020.1:38803-44711 GCF_042732955.1 Kitasatospora sp. NPDC059747
TTGCCGACCAAACGCCTTTTCGTGTGCTTTGGGGGCTTAAAGTCCGGGGCGCTGTGGGTAAACTCCGGTAATGGCGGGGGGGCCGGGTGCGCAATCGCACCGGACGCCTCGGGACGTTCGAGGGAAAAATTACTCCTTTCGGAGCATCGCATCGACGACGCGGGCGGCGGCCTTGCCGTCGTCCAGGTCGCAGTAGGCCTCGCGGAAAGCGGCGGCCTTGTCGGCGAATTCGGCGGCGACCTCGTCGACCCGGCCGAGCGCGGAGACGAGTTCGGCGGACGTGGACAGCAGCGGGCCGGGGACCACCGATTCGAAGTCCAGGCTGAAACCGCGCAGGTTGTCCCGGTAGTGCTCCAGGTCATATGTGAAGAACAGCACCGGCTTGCCGGTCGACGCGAAGTCGAAGACCGAGGCCGAGTAGTCGGTGACCAGGACGTCGGCGATCAGCAGCAGCTCCGCCATGTCGGGGTAGCTGCCGACGTCCCAGACGTAGCCGTTGCCGGCGTCCGGGATCTGGCCGCACATCACGCTGTGCCGGCGCACCAGCAGCACCTGGTCCTCGCCGAGCGCGGCCTTGGCCGCCTCCAGGTCGATCCGCAGGTCGATCTGGTAGCCGCCGTTGGGCCGGCGCCGGTCCTCGCGCCAGGTCGGCGCGTAGAGCACGACCTTCTTGCCCTCGGGCAGCCCGAGGCGCTCGCGGACCTGCTCCGCGGTCTTCTCCCGGTCCGGGGCGAACAGCAGGTCGTTGCGGGGCGAACCGCTCTCCAGGATCTCGCCCTTGTAGTCGAAGGCGCGCTTGAGCAGCGGGGCCGACCAGCTGTTGCCGGCCACCAGGAGGTTCCAGTTCGGGACCTCCTTGGCGAGGCCCTTCAGGTAGTTGGAGTCGGTGAACCAGACCTTCTCGAAGTCCAGGCCGATCTGCTTCAGCGGCGTGCCGAGCCAGGTCTGCACGACCACCTGGCCGGGGCGGCGGACGAAGAAGTCGGGCAGGTGGGTGCTGGTGACGATGTACTTGGCGGTCGCCAGCGCCTCGAACCATTCCGGGCTCCACAGCCGGATCGCCTGCGCGGTCTGCGGCAGGTCGGCCTGGAGGTCGTCGCTGCCCCACAGGTGCTCCAGCGGCAGGCCGCGGCGCACGAGCTCCTCGTGGATCGCCCGCGGGGAGTCCGCGTAGAGGCCGCCGAGGCCGCCGTTGTACAGGACGGTCTCGCGCACCGGGTGCCGACGGGCGGCCGGGTAGTCGGCCGTCCGCAGCTGGCGCTGGCGGTAGCCGCTGCGCTCCTCGGGCAGCAGGGCCGAGTGCGACTCCAGCGACAGGCCGTCGTGGTGGCGCCGCTCCAGCACTATCCGCTTGCCGCGGGACTCCACCTCCAGCGGCAGCGTGCCGAAGCAGTCCGGCGAGATCAGCGCGTGCAGGACGACGGCGTCGTCGACCGGGGCGCCGACCGGACGGAAGAAGACGTTCCAGGTGCCCTGGGCGAGCGGCACGCGCCCGGCGAAGGAGGCGGTCGGCACGGCCGGCATCGCGGTGCGGAAGCGGCCGTCGGTGATCTCCACCGGGTAGACGTGCTCCTCCTCGCGCCAGTCGTGCCGGACGACCAGCTCCCAGCGGTGCGAGTCGGGCAGCGGGAAGGAGCCGCTCAGCAGGAAGCCGTCGGCGCCGCGCGAGGCGACCTCCTCGACGATCGGCTGGAGCAGCTGGTCCGAGAACTGCAGGTTCCCGGCGGGGGAGGGCTTGGAGTAGAGCGCGCGGCGCTCCGCGGTCGGCGCCTGCGGGTTGAGGACGACGTGCAGCTGCTCGGGCGCGTTGCGCTCGTCCCAGACCACCGGCACGACGCTTCCGTCGGTGAGCACCAGGGCGGTGTCCCAGCGGTCGCGGGCACGCTCGGCGGCCACCGGGTCCAGCTCGGCCCAGGCCTCGCGGACGGCGGTCAGCTCGGCCGCGGGGAAGGAGACCGAGAACGGCTGCAGCGTGCCGACCGGCGCGCCCGGCTCCAGCGGGAAGGCCAGCTCGCGGTCGGACTCGACGTGGGTGAGCCGCAGGCGGGCCCCGGCGAGGCTCGCGCCGGAGCGGGCCGCGCCCGAGACCTCCACCCGGCCGGCGTGCGCGGCCAGGCCGGTCACCCGGGCCCTGACCGTCTCCACCTTCAGGTAGACGAAGTTGTCCCGCACCCACGGCACGATCCGCACGTCCGGCTCGACCCAGTGCGTCGGGAGGTACTCGGCGGTGTCGCTCCAGCCGGCCGAGACCCGGCCCTTGTACACGCCGCCCTTGCCCGCGCCGGCGACCAGGACGCGCCAGTGGCCGTCCTTCCACTGCCCGCGGTGCTTGAGCTTCTTCGGGTCGAGGGCGACGGTGAAGCCGGCCCAGTCGCAGTTGTACAGGTCATGGCTGCAGCTCGCGGTGGCCTCGGGGCTGTACTGGGTCTTCATCGGCACGGCGACGACCCGGCGGCCCTTGGTCTCGCGCAGCACCAGCGTGCGGACCATGTCGTGCTTGCCGGCCGCGCCCAGCTGCTCCGGGTACGCGTGCCCGGTCAGCTCCAGCTTGCCGCCGACCCAGGCCGAGCCGTACAGCCGGCTGCGCATGACCAGCGAGTTGTCCAGCTTCAGGACGCCGGCCGGGACGCTCTTGCGGCCCCCGCGCAGGAACGGGTAGTCGGCGTAGGGGCGCAGCAGGCCGCGGGCCTGGACGCCGCCGTTGCTCTCGCCCTCGTACTTGATCTGCTCGACGAACTCGTCGACCCGGCCCTGGAGGGTCAGGTGGTACTTGAGCCGCAGCGGCGCGCGCAGCTTGCGGACCTGCTCGGGGCCGATCGCCCGCAGCAGCCGGCTGACGTGCTTGACGTAGGCGTCCCGGTACTCCTTGTCGCCGTCCACGACGGACCAGAAGAACATCGGGATCTCCTCGACGAGGGTGTTCTCGTCGTAGGAGCGCAGGTACTGGGCGAAGCGCGGCTCGGTCTGCTTCTTCAGCCAGCCGCGGACCAGCTCGACCGAGGCGACGCGGTCGATCAGGCCCTTCGGGTTGGTGCGCATCTGCGTGATCGACATCTCGCCGACCTCGCGCTCGCGCCAGTGGTAGATCGGCTCGGCGAGCACGTCCACGCTCTTGGCGAGGTAGTGGTGCGGCACGCTGACCGGGGCGTCCTCGTACAGGATGCCCTCGGGGTACAGCAGGCCGGCCGCGTCGAAGAAGGAGCGGCGGTACACCTTGTTCCACGCGGTGCGGTCGGTGACCAGCGCGGGGATCTCGGTGATGTGGGTCTTGAGCCTGGTCTCCTTGAACGGCTTCACGTGGCCGCCGGACTGGTAGTAGCCCACCGCGCGGAAGCGCAGCACGTTGCCGGTGGCGAAGTCGGAGCCGGTCTCGTCCAGCGTGTTGATCATGAGCTCGTACGCGCTCGGCGGCATCGAGTCGTCGCTGTCGACGAAGCACAGGAACTCGGCGTCCGGGTCGATGTGCCGGATGCCGGTGTTGCGGGCCGCGCCGAGGCCCTTGTTCACCTGGCGCACCAGGCGGAACCGGGAGTCCTTGGCGGCGTAGGCCTCGGCGAGCGCCGCGCTGCCGTCCTTTGAACCGTCGTCGACCATCACGCACTCGAAGTCGCCGAAGGTCTGGGCGGCGATCGAGTCGAGGCACTCGACGAGGTAGCGCTCGACGTTGTAGATCGGAACGACGATGGAGAGGCGGGGAGCCATCGGCTACGCAGGCCTTTCTCGGGAATCAGCGTGGCAGCCCGGGTCGGGGTCTGGCCGCACTTTTGAATCGGTGCGTACGTGCACCGCGATCCTACCGTCCTGGCCAAGGCGCTCCCGGGGGCCACTACGCTTGGGGCCCGTGCCCCGCTTCAGCGTGATCGTCCCCGTGTACCAGGTCCAGGACTACCTCGCCGAGTGCCTCGACTCGGTCCTCGGCCAGGACGGTCCCGACTTCGAACTGATCGCGGTGGACGACCGCTCCCCGGACGGCTGCGGCGCGGTGCTCGACGAGGCGGCCGCCGCGGACCCCCGGGTCCGGGTGCTGCACCTGCCGGAGAACGTCGGCCTCGGCCGCGCCCGCAACGCCGGCCTGGAGGTCGCCACCGGCGAGTACGTGATCTTCCTCGACAGCGACGACACGCTCACCCCTGGCCTGCTCCGGGCCGTCGAGGACCGGCTCGCCGCCACCGGGGACCCGGACGTCCTGGTCTACGACTACGCCCGCACCTACGTCGACGGCCGGATCACCCGCGCCGCCTCCGCCCACGTCTTCGGCGCCGCCTCCCCGGACGTCTTCGACCTCGACGCCCGCCCCGACCTGCTCGACCTGCTCCAGGTCGTCTGGAACAAGGCCTACCGCCGCGGGTTCATCACCGAGCAGGAGCTGGTCTTCCCGGCCGGCTACTACGAGGACACCCCCTGGACGTACCCGGCGCTCCTCGCCGCCGCGAGCATCACCCTGCTCGACCGGATCGGCGTGCACTACCGCCAGCGGCAGGAGGGCGGCAACATCCTGGCCACCGCCGGCCGCAAGCACTTCGACGTCTTCGCCCAGTACGACCTGGTCTTCGCCTTCCTCGACCGGCGCCCCGACCTCGACCACTGGCGCCCGGTGGTCTACGGCAAGATGCTGCACCACCTCAACACCGTCGTCGCCAAGCCCGGCCGGGTCCCGGCCGGCGACCGCCGCGAGTACTTCCGCCGCGCCGCCGAGCACTGCGCCCGGCTGCGCCCGGCCGGTTACCGCCCGCCCGCCGGGGTGGACGGGGTGCGCACCGAACTGCTCAGCCACGGCCGCTACGGCGCCTACCGGACGGTCCGCGTGCTCGCCCGGGCCCGGCGGCTGGTGGGGCGCTGAACCCGCCCGCCGCAGGTCGAGCCTGACGGCCGTTCGGGGGACGGGCCGGTATAACCGGTCGGGTGGACTTCCTGACCCGCCTTCCGGTCGTCGGCCCGCTCGTCGCGCGGGTGCTGCGCAGCCGCCCGTACCGGGTGTACGAGCACTTCACCGCCGCCCGCGGCAACCGGCTGGCCGGCGCGGTCACCTTCTTCGGCTTCCTCGCGCTGTTCCCGCTGCTCACCGTGGCCCTGGCGATCGCCGCCACGACCCTCAGCGACAGCCGGGTCGCCGACCTGCAGAAGCGCATCTCCGACCAGCTGCCGGGCATCTCCGACGCGCTCAACCTGCCGTCCCTGGTGTCCAACGCGGGCGCCGTCGGGCTGGTCAGCGGGGCGCTGCTGCTGCTCTCCGGCCTGGGCTGGGTGGACACCATGCGCACCTCGATCCGGGACGTCTGGCAGCTGCCCGCGGAGGACGGCAACGTGATCCTGCGCAAGGCGTGGGACTGCGTCGTGCTCGGCGGCCTCGGCCTGGTGTCGCTGGTCTCGCTGGGCACCTCCGCCGCCGGCACGACGCTCGCCGGGCGGATCGCCGACGCGATCGGCCTGCACAACGGCTACCTGCTCACCGGGGTCGGCCTCGTGATAGCGGTCGCCTGCGACACCCTGCTGTTCGGCTACCTGCTCGGGCCGTTCGCGGGGATCCGCGGCCAGCGCCGGCGCGACGTCCTGCAGGGCGCGCTGATCGGCGCGGTCGGCTTCGAGCTGCTGAAGATCCTGCTCGCGTCCTACCTCGGCTCGGTGGCCGGGAAGAGCCTGTACGGCGCCTTCGGCGTGCCGGTGGCGCTGCTGCTCTGGATGAACTTCGTCTGCCGCCTGCTGATGTACTGCGTCGCGTGGACGGCCCTGGCCGACCCGGCCGCCGCGCGCGAGCGGACCCGCGAACACGCGCGAACGCTGCTGGCGGCCGCGGACGAGGCGCAGACGGCGGCGGGGCGGGGCCCGCGGGGGTGGGGGGGGGCCCCCGGGGGCGGCCGCCCGCGGCGCCCCCGGGGGGGGGGGGCCGCGCGCGCCGCCGCACCCCCCC
>NZ_JBHWGV010000020.1:44721-83875 GCF_042732955.1 Kitasatospora sp. NPDC059747
GCCCCCCGCCCACCCCGCCCCCACGGGCGGGGGCCCCGGCCGCGCGCGCCCCGCCGGGGGCCCCCCCGCGGGGGGCGCGGGGCCGCCCCCCCCCGGGGCGACGCCGCGTCAGCCGCCGTCGGTGGGAGCGGCCGTCCGACGCTTCAGCACCACCAGGGCCCCGGCCCCGGCCACCGCCCCGACGACGATCGCGAGCCAGCCGCCGACGCCGATCCCGTCGTCCCCGTCCTTCGAACCGGCCGCCGCGACCCCGGACGCGGCCGCCGACGGGTGCGGCGGCGGCGCCGGCGTCCCGTCCCTGCCGCCCGCCTGGCCGGTGGGCTGCTCGGCGCCGGGCTGCTGCTCGTCCACGAGCCTGCCGACCGGCTGCACCTTCCCGGCCGCGGCGAAGCCCCAGTCCAGCAGCGCGGCCGTCTCGTCGTAGACCTTCTGGTACGACGCCGGGTGCATCACCGTCACCAGCAGCGTGCGGCCGTCGCGCTCGGCGGCGCCGACGAAGGTCGAGCCGGCGTTGGTCGTGGTGCCGTTCTTCACCCCGATCAGGCCCGGGTACTTGCCCAGCAGCCGGTCGGTGTTGGCGATGCCGAAGCTGCCGCGCTGGCCGGTGTTCTTGTCCACGGCGCCCGGGAACATCGCGTCCCGGGTGGCGCAGTAGCCCCGGAAGTCCGCGTTGCGCAGGCCGGCCCGCGCGAACAGGGACAGGTCGTAGGCCGAGGAGAGCTGGCCGTCCATGTCGTAGCCGTCCGGGGAGATCACCTTGGTGTCCCGCGCCTGGAGGGCCTCCGCCCGCGACTGCATCTCGGCGACGGTCTGCGGGACGCCGCCGTTCATGTGCGCGAGGACGTGCACGGCGTCGTTGCCCGAGCTGAGGAACACACCGCGCCACAGGTCCTCGACCCGGTAGTCCAGGTTCTCCTTGATGCCGACCAGGCTGCTGCCGGGACCGATCCCCTGGATCTCCTCGTCCGCGACCCGGTGGACCGCGTTGCGGTCGAACTTGGGCAGCACGGTGTCCGCGAAGAGGATCTTCAAGGTGCTGGCCGGCGGCAGCCGCAGGTGCGGGTTGTAGGACGCCAGGACCTCCCCCGACGCGGCGTCGGAGACTATCCAGGACTGGCCGGTCAGATCCCCGGGCAGTGCCGGAGCGCCGGCCATCGGCGAGACCTGGACCCCGGACTGGCCGAGCCGGTCGCCGCCGACCACGGTCGGCGGAGCCGGCGCGGAGGGGGCCGCGGCCGCCGCCGGAGCGACGAACAGGGCCGGCAGCACGGCGGTGGCGGCGAACAGGTGCGCGAGCTTGCGAGGGCGTGCGATCACCCGCCGACCGTACCCACTCGGGACCCCCGCCGTGCGCCACACCGGCAAGGTCCTCCGCAGGAGGGGCCAGCCGTACGCCGATCGGCAGCCCGCGCATACTGGGGGTGCACACCGCCTCCACACCGCCGCCGAGGACCCCGCATGAAGCTCAGCCGCCGCACCTCCTGGTTCCTGACCGCCTTCGGCGTCTGGTCGGTCGTCATCTGGACCACCTTCGTCAAGAACCTGTGGAAGGACTCCGGCGGCCAGGCCTTCGTCAACGGCGACCACTCCCAGCCCACCGCCTTCTTCTGGATCCACCTCCTGCTCGCCGTCACCTCCTTCTGCCTCGGCATCGCCGTCGGCACCATCGGCCTCCGCGGCCTGCGCGCCACCCGCCGCACCCCGGCCACCGACTGAGGAATCCCCGTTGCCGCTGTCGGTGCGCACTGGCAAGATCCTCACCGCTCGATCATGAAATCGTTCCAGGGTGGGGAAACTTGATGAAGCACACGCATGCCCGGCGGCTGGGGACGGGCGCGGCGTTCGCCGTGGCCGCGGGCCTGCTCGCCGCGCCGGCGGCCGCCGCCGACACCGCGCCGGCCGTCCTCGGCACCGCTCAGGGGACGGGCTACCGCACCGCCGACTGCAACCCGACCGCCGATCCGACCTGGCTCGGACGGTCCGTCGACGGACCGGCGCTCAATGCGAAGGTCACCGGCAGCGGGGTCCGGTTCAGCGTGTGGGACGTGACCACGGGCGCGGAGGACCCGGTGTTCACCGGCGACGCCCAGACCTACGGTCAGCCGAGCGCCGGCCTCCACGTCCCCGGCCTGGTGGACGGCCACAGCTACGCCTGGCACGCCTGGGCGCTTCAGGGCACGCAGCTCTCCGCCCCGTCGGCGGACTGCCACTTCACGATCGACGCGACGGACCCGACCGTCACGATCTCCTCGCCGGACTTCCCGGCGAGCGGTTCGGGTGGCAAGCCGGCCAAGTTCGCGGGGCAGACGGGGACCTTCGTCCTCAAGGGCGCCGACCCGGTCCCCGCGGGCGGAGAGGGATCCGGCGTCGCCTGCTTCCAGTACGGCTGGGACTCCGCCGGGAGCGACTGCAGTTCGCCGGGGGCCGTCGAGCCGGACGCCGACGGCACCGCGAAGATCGACCTCAAGGTCCTCGACTGGGGTACCAACAACCTCATCGTCAACGTGATCGACGGAGCGGGCAACGTCGGCCGGACGACCTACACCTTCTACGCCCCGTCCAACCCGAACCCGCCGAAGACCCTCGGTGACGTCGACGGGGACGGCGTCGCGGACATCGTGCTGCCGGACGCGCAGGGGAACCTGCAGTACATCCCGGTCAACGCGACCGACGCCACGCCGACCACCGTCATCCCGGCCAACCGTGCTCCTGCCGGGCGGGGTTGGGCGCCCTACCAGGTCGCCCACCGGGGGTGGGACAACGTCCACGCGCCGTCCTCGGACGACCTGTTCATCCACAAGCCGGGCGACTCCTACCTGACCGTCTACCGGAACTTCGACTACGGAGCCATGACCAAGGGCTTCACGGGGTCGGGCCAGCGCGTGTGCGGCGACCCCTTCAGCTCGTCCTGCCCGGACGGCTTCGCCGCCGACTGGTCCAAGACCGACCAGCTCGTCGCCCTCGGCCCGGTGAGCGACGGCACTGCGCCGTCGCTGCTGACACTGGAGGGCGGGAACCTCTGGTTGCTCGACGGGGCCATCTCCGATTTCGACAAGGTCACCAAGCTCACCACCTCCGGCGCCTGGAACGGCTACGACCTGATCGCCCCCGGGGCGGACAACGGCGGCAACCTGGCCCTCTGGGCCCGTGACCGGGCCACCGGCGAGCTGCACGCCTACCCGATCCCGAAGAAGGCCGACGGCACCTTCGACTTCTCCGCGCTCGCCGACCCGAAGGCGGACGTGGTCGCGAGCGGCTTCACCGTGACCGCCTACCCGACGCTCGGCAGCTCGGGCGACGCGGACGGCGACGGCAAGCCCGACCTGTGGGCCGTCACCGCCGACCGTCACCTGGTGATGTACAGCGGCTGGACCGACGCCAACGACCTCGGCGTGCTGGCCTGATACGACGCCGAAGGCCCCGTCCGATTGGTCGGACGGGGCCTTCGGCGTGTGTCAGGCGGGGATCAGAAGCGGCGGGTGACCAGCGCCCGCTTCACTTCCTGGATCGCCTTGGTGACCTCGATGCCACGGGGGCAGGCCTCGGAGCAGTTGAAGGTGGTGCGGCAGCGCCACACGCCCTCGCGGTCGTTGAGGATCTCCAGGCGCTGCTCGGCACCCTCGTCGCGCGAGTCGAAGATGAAGCGGTGCGCGTTGACGATGGCGGCCGGGCCGAAGTACTGGCCGTCGTTCCAGAAGACCGGGCAGGACGACGTGCACGCGGCGCACAGGATGCACTTGGTGGTGTCGTCGAAGCGCTCGCGGTCCTCGGCGGACTGCAGGCGCTCGCGGGTCGGCTCGTTCCCCTTGGTGATGAGGAACGGCATGACGTCCTTGTACGCCTGGAAGAACGGGTCCATGTCCACGACCAGGTCCTTGAGGACCGTGAGGCCCTTGATGGCCTCGATCGTGATCGGCTTCTCCGGGTTGACGTCCTTGATCAGGGTCTTGCACGCCAGCCGGTTGCGGCCGTTGATCCGCATCGCGTCGGAGCCGCAGATGCCGTGCGCGCAGGAACGGCGGTAGGTGAGGGTGCCGTCCTGCTCCCACTTGATCTTGTTGAGCGCGTCCAGGACGCGCTCCTTCGGGTCCATCGTGAGCTGGTAGTCGACCCACACCGGGTCCGGGTGCTCCTCCGGGTTGAACCGGCGGATCCGGAAGGTGACGGTGATCAGCTGAGTGGCACCGCTCTCGGCCGCGTCCAGAGCGGCCGAGTGCTCCACGGTCGGAGTGCTCATCAGTACTTACGCTCCATCGGCTGGTAGCGGGTCGTGACGACCGGCTTGTAGTCGAGGCGGATGGAGGTCGTGCCGTCGGCGGCGACCTCCTGGTACGCCATGGTGTGCTGCATGAACTTCACGTCGTCACGGGTCGGGAAGTCCTCGCGGTAGTGGCCGCCGCGGGACTCCTCGCGGGCCAGCGCGGAGACGGCCAGCACCTCGGCCAGGTCGAGCAGGTTGCCCAGCTCGACGGCCTCCAGGAGGTCCGTGTTGTAGCGGAAGCCCTTGTCCTGGATGGAGACGTTCTTGTAGCGCTCCTTCAGCGCGGCGATGTCCTCGACCGCCTGCTTCAGGGTGGCGCCGGTGCGGTACACCATGGCGTTGGCGTCCATGGTCTCCTGCAGCTCCTTGCGGATCTGCGCCACGGACTCGTCGCCGGTGGCCTCGCGCAGACCGTCGACCAGGGCCTGGACCTTCTCGGCCGGGTTCTCGGGCAGCTCGGTGAAGCCCACCGTCTGCGCGTAGTCGGCGGCGGCGATGCCCGCGCGCTTGCCGAACACGTTGATGTCCAGCAGCGAGTTGGTGCCCAGGCGGTTGGCGCCGTGCACGGACACGCACGCGACCTCGCCGGCGGCGTACAGGCCGGGGACGATGTCGGTGTTGTTGCGCAGGACCTCACCCTCGACGTTGGTCGGGATGCCGCCCATGGCGTAGTGCGCGGTGGGCTGGATCGGGATCGGGTCCGTGTAGGGCTCGATGCCGAGGTAGGTGCGCGCGAACTCGGTGATGTCCGGCAGCTTGGCGTCCAGCTGCTCCGGCGGCAGGTGGGTGAGGTCCAGGTAGACGTGGTCGCCGTCCGGACCGCAGCCGCGGCCTTCGCGGATCTCGGTGTAGATCGCGCGGGAGCAGACGTCACGGGACGCGAGGTCCTTCATGACGGGGGCGTAGCGCTCCATGAAGCGCTCGCCGTCCTTGTTGCGCAGGATGCCGCCCTCGCCGCGGGCGCCCTCGGTGAGCAGGATGCCCATGCGCCAGATGCCCGTCGGGTGGAACTGGAAGAACTCCATGTCCTCCAGCGGCAGGCCGCGGCGGTACACCAGGGCCTGGCCGTCACCGGTGAGGGTGTGGGCGTTGGAGGAGACCTTGAAGAACTTGCCGGTGCCGCCGGAGGCGAACACGACCGACTTGGCCTGGAAGACGTGGATCTCGCCGGTGGCCAGCTCGTAGGCGACGACGCCGGCCGTCTTGCCGTCGTTGATCAGCAGGTCGAGGACGTAGAACTCGTTGAAGAACTCGACGCCGTGCTTGACGCAGTTCTGGAACAGCGTCTGGAGGATCATGTGGCCGGTGCGGTCGGCCGCGTAGCACGAGCGGCGGACCGGGGCCTCGCCGTGGTTGCGGGAGTGACCGCCGAAGCGGCGCTGGTCGATCCGGCCCTGCTCGGTGCGGGAGAAGGGCAGGCCCATCTTCTCCAGGTCGAGGACGGCGTCGATGGCCTCCTTGCACATGATCTCGGCGGCGTCCTGGTCGACCAGGTAGTCACCGCCCTTGACCGTGTCGAAGGTGTGCCACTCCCAGTTGTCCTCCTCGACGTTGGCGAGGGCGGCGCACATGCCGCCCTGGGCCGCGCCGGTGTGGGACCGGGTCGGGTAGAGCTTGGTCAGGACCGCGGTGCGGCTGCGCTGCGTCGACTCGATGGCCGCGCGCATGCCGGCGCCACCGGCGCCGACGATGACGGTGTCGTACTGGTGAATCTGCATGGGGGGTTAACTCGCCTCTGGCCTCTGCCGATGGTCGATGGTGCTCGCGGCTCAGATGTTGGGGTCGAAGGTGAAGATCACCAGGGTGCCCAGCAGCACGGTGAAGACCGTGGCGGTACCCATGAGCCCCTTGAGCCAGAGCCGGGTCGAGTCCTTCTCGGCGTAGTCGTTGATGACCTGACGCATGCCGTTGGCGCCGTGCAGCATGGCGAGCCAGAGCATCGTGAGGTCCCAGACCTGCCAGAACGGCGAGGCCCAGCGGCCGGCCACGAAGGCGAAGCCGATCTTGGAGACGCCACCGTCGAGCACCAGCATGATCAGCAGGTGGCCGAGGATCAGCACGACCAGGACGATGCCGGACAGGCGCATGAAGAGCCAGGCCAGCATCTCGAAGTTGGTCCGGGTGCGGCGCGGCGTCCTCTTGGTCCGCTTGCGCGGCGGCTCGATGACGAACGCGTCGGCCGGGTTCCCGGTGCCGAGGCCCTTGCCGGTGTGCGCCTGGTTGGAGGGGACCACCAGGGCGTCGGAGATTTCCGTGGACATCAGTCAGCTCACTTCCCGAACCAGTCGACCAGCGTGTGCTGCAGGATCGGGTAGAAGGCGCCGGCCATCAGGACGACCCAGACTCCGACCACCGTCCAGAGCATCTGCTTCTGGTACTTCGGGCCCTTCGACCAGAAGTCCACGGCGACGACCCGCAGGCCGTTCAGGGCGTGGAACAGGATGGCGGCCACGAGGCCGTACTCCATCAGGTTCACGAGGGGAGTCTTGTACGTCTGGATGACGGTGTCGTACGACTCCGGCGACACTCGCACCAGTGCGGTGTCCAGGACGTGGGCGAACAGGAAGAAGAAGATGAGGACGCCGGTGACTCGATGAGCCACCCAGCTCCACATGCCTTCCCGGCCGCGGTACAGCGTTCCAGCCGGCACGGAAAAACCCTCCGGAAGCGATTGGGGGCTCGGCCGGCTTCGGTGTCGGTCAGCCCGGCCGGGTACGGTCCACCGGCCGCGAGCATCCTATCGACGCCGTATCGGGAACCGCCTCCGGGGGCCCCAGGTGTGATCAATCAGGCACGACTGGCCTAGTTCGGCGGGAACCGGACCTCCGATGAGGACTCTGGGTGATCGATCGATTGCGCTACGGTGTCGCATCCGCCACCGCCGACACCCTTCTGAGGCATCTGTGCCGCATCGTCCCCGACCGTCCGTCGTCCCCCTCCTCTGTGCGCTGGCGCTCGCCGCGGGCTGCACCACGGTCGGCGGGCCGTCCGACGACCGGGCCGCGCCGGTGCACGAACTGTCCGCGGCCGAACTGCGGACGGCCGCGGTGACCGACGCCGACCTCGGCGCCGGCTACGCGGTGACGGTCATGACGCCCGGTCACGGTGACACCGGGCAGGGCTCCGGGCGGGAGACGTCGGACGTCCCGGCCTGCCAGCCGCTGCTGGACGCCGTGGCACCCGGCGGTGGTGCGGGCCCGGGCGCGGCCTCGCCCGGCGCGGGGCTGCCGTACGCGGAGACCGATCTGAGCGTGGCCCGGGCGGCCGACCCCGCGGGCGCGGCGTACGGCGCCCTGGTGGGCTACCGCTCGGGGCGGGCCGCGCAGGTTCAGGCGGAGCTGGAGAAGCTGTTCGGTCCGTGCGCCGTCTTCACCTCGACGGCGCCTCCGCCACCGGCGGAGCGGGGGAAGAAGGGGGCGCAGTCGACGCACACCCGGCACCGGCTGGCCCAGGCCGACACGCCCACGCCCGAGGGAGCGGACGCGGCGACCGGATTCACCCTCACGAATGAATCGGGTACGGCCGTGCTGTCCCAGCGCGCCGTGCTGACCCGGGTCGGTCCCGCACTCGCGGTGTTCACGACCTTCGGCGTCTCCACCGAGCCGGCCGCGGCGCCGGACGAGCGGATCGTGCGGCAGCAGGTGGCGAAGCTGCGGGCGGCCCAGACCGGGAAGTGAGGGGCCGCCCGGACGGGTCGACGCGGGCCGGGGGCTCAGTGCGCGCCGGCCTCCGAATGGGTGGCGACGAGGTGCTCCAGCCGGGTGAGGGCGATCCGGCGCAGCTCGTCGGCCGCGACCAGGCGCTCCTCGTCCGGGTCGTTGGCGAGCCGGGTGCGGATCGAGGAGAGCACGGTGTCGAGCATCTCCTCGGGCGCGACGCCCTCCAGGCAGACCACGAAGACGTGGCCGAACCTGGCCTCGTACGCGGCGTGGGCCGCCCGCAGCGCGGTGTGCGCCGCCTGGCTGCCCGGGGCCCGCATGCCGAGCAGTGGCTGCGGCATCCAGCTCTCGTCGGCCAGGGCCTCGGCGAGGTCGGCCGGGCGGAGGTCGTAGGAGGCCTCGCTGGCGGCGGCCAGCAGGGACTCTATGTCGGGGTACGGCCGGTGGGCGGTGAGCCGCAGGGCCCAGCGGTGGCTGCCGCAGCAGGCCAGCAGGGCCTCCTCGGCGGCGCCGGCGTCGGCCTCGTTGAAGCGGTGCAACCCGAGGAGGGTCGGCTCGGAACTGGGATCGAGCCGCTGTGGCGGGATGTCGCTGGCCAGCGGGTCCTCCTCGTGAGGGCGGGAAGGTGGCCGGTGAAGGGTCCGGGTGGAGCAGGTGAAGTATGGGGCCGCGGGGTGGCGTCCTGAGCCTGCCGGGCAGCGGCTCAACGGTAGTTGAGCGCTCATCAGTTGGGGAGGGCGCACGCGGATTTCATCCGAACGAGCTATCAAGTTGTGACGTTGACACCTCCGTGTCAGCGCCCTCCCCGTCTTCGTCTGCTAGAGGGCCGCGGACGCTCAGGTGCAGCGCGTCCCGGCGGCCGGCATCGTGCCCGCGGTCAGGTAGGCCTCCAGGGCCTGGTCGATGCAGGCGTTGCCCTTGCCGAACGCGCCGTGGCCCTCGCCCACCCGGGTCAGCAGGGTGGCGCCGGCGAAGCCCTTGGCCAGCGCCTCGGCGGCGGCGTACGGGGTGGCCGGGTCGCCGGTGGAGCCGACGACCAGGATCGGGTCGGCGCCCTCGGCCCGGATGGTGTGCGGCTTCTCGGGGCTCCGGAACGGCCAGCCGTTGCACGAGGACTCGGTGAAGTCCTGCACGTCGACGCCCTTGGTGAGCAGCGGGGCCTGCTCCTGGAGCTGCTTGACGGCCTGCTGGGCGCGCTCGGCCGTGGGGGCCGGGGCGGAGCCGTCGGCGCAGGAGATCGCCGCGTGCGCCTCCTCCATCGGGGAGTAGTGGCCGTTCTCGTCGCGCTCGTCGTAGTCGTCGGCGAAGGCGAGCAGGACGTCGCCCTTGTCGTTCTTCATCGCGACGGAGAGCGCGACGCGCAGGTACTGCCAGGTGCTGTTCTCGTCGCCGTAGAGCGCGCCGCGCACGCCCGTCCAGGCGAGGTCGCTGCCGACCTTGCGGCCGTCCTTGGTGGGCAGCGGGTGGTCGCGCAGGCCGTCCAGGAAGTCGGCGGCCTTCTTGGCGGCCTGGCCGGAGTCCTTGCCCAGCGGGCACTCGGCCGCGTGGTTGTCGACGCAGTCGGCGGCGAAGCGCTCGAAGGACTTCTCGAAGCCGGCCTGCTGCTTGACGACCGAGTCGAGCTCGTCGGCGGCGGGGTCGACGGCGCCGTCCAGGACGAGGCGGCCGGCGTTCTTCGGGAACTCCTCGGCGTACAGCGAGCCGAGGTAGGTGCCGTAGGAGACGCCCAGGTAGTTGAGCTTCTTGTCGCCGACGGCGGCGCGCAGCACGTCCATGTCGCGGGCGGAGTTGCGGGTGCCGACGAAGGCCAGCAGCTTGCCGGACTTGGCCTGGCAGGCGGCGATGAACTCGGCGTTCTGCTGGTCGGACTGGGCCTTGCGGGCGGCCGGGTCGAGCGGCGAGTCGACCTGGGCCTCGGCGTCGCGCCGCTTGTCGTCCAGGCAGGTGATCGGGGAGCTGGCACCGGTGCCGCGCGGGTCGAAGCCGACCACGTCGAAGCGGCTGTGCAGGGTGCCGGCGAAGTCCTTGGCGCCGTACTTGACCATCTCGACGCCGGAGCCGCCCGGGCCGCCGGGGTTGACCACGAGCGAGCCGATCCGCTGGTCGGGCTTGGTGGCCGGGTACTTGACGAGCGCGAGGTCGAGCGTGTCCTTGGCCGGGTCGGCGTAGTCCAGCGGGACGTGCAGCTTGCCGCACAGCATGGCGGAGACGTCGGCCTTGGCGTCCGCGGCCTTCGGGTCCGGCGGGCAGGGGGCCCAGGTGATCTGCTGGGCGTAGAAGGGCTTGAGTGCCGGGTCGTCCGCCCCGGTCGGCTTCGGCGTCGGGGTGGCCGTCGCGGTGGTGGCGGCGGCGGACGCCGGGCTGCCGGCGGCCTTGTCCTGGGCCGTCGTGGCGGTGTCGTTGCAGGCGGAGGTGAGGAGCAGGGTGCCGGCTGCCAGGGCGGTCAGCAGGACCCGTGGGCGGGCGGCCCGGTTGATGTTCATCGCACGTGTGTATCACTGCCGGGTCACACCGTTGATCAACGGGTGCCGGGCTGCCCGCCGGGGCTCTGATCAGGCGCGATGCACCTTGTGGTTGGCGGCCTGGGCACGCGGGCGGACGACCAGCAGGTCGATGTTCACGTGCGACGGGCGGGTGACCGTCCAGGCGACGGTGTCGGCGACGTCCTCCGACGTCAGTGGCTCGGCGACGCCCGCGTAGACGGCCTCCGCCTTCGCCTCGTCGCCGCCGAAGCGGGTGAGCGCGAAGCCCTCGGACTTCACCATGCCGGGGGCGATCTCGATCACCCGGATCGGCTCGCCGCACAGCTCCAGCCGCAGCGTCGCCGCGATGGTGTGCGCGGCGTGCTTGGCCGCGACGTACCCGCCGCCGCCCTCGTACGCGGCCAGCGCGGCGGTCGAGGAGAGCACCAGCACGGTGCCGTCGCCGGTGGCGCGCAGGGCGGGCAGCAGGGCCTGCGTCACGTGCAGCACGCCGAGCACGTTCACCTCGTACATGGCGCGCCAGTCGGCCGGGTCGCCGTGCTCGACCGAGTCGGCGCCCAGCGCCCCGCCGGCGTTGTTCACCAGGACGTCGACCCGGCCGACCTCGGCGGCGAAGGCGTCCACGGCCGCCCGGTCGGTGACGTCCAGGGTGAAGGCCCGGCCGCCGATCTCCTTGGCGAGCGCCTCGACGCGCTCGGTGCGCCGGGCGGTCAGCACCACGTCGAAGCCCTCGGCGGCCAGCCGGCGGGCCGTCGCCGCGCCGATCCCGCTGCTGGCACCGGTGACCACGGCCACCTTCTGCTCGGTCATTGCCACTCCCTGGGGCTCGTCGATAAAGAGGTACGCACTTCGGTCGTAGGTCCGATCATCTCAATCGCGTCGGCTCCCCGTTCTCCGGCCCGGCAGGCCCTACATTGCGAGCGACGAGCCCCAGCCCGCCGATCCCCGTGGAGGGACCCATGGCAGCCGAGCCGCGCCGTGCCGAGTCAGGCTTCCCGATCGAGCCGCTGTACGGACCGGAGGCGCTGGCCGGGTGGGATCCGGGCAGCCGCCTCGGGAGACCGGGGGAGTTCCCGTACACCCGGGGCGTCTACCCGTCGATGTACACCGGCCGGCCGTGGACGATGCGCCAGTACGCGGGCTTCGGCACCGCGGCCGAGTCCAACGCCCGCTACCGGCAGCTGATCGCCGGCGGCGGCACCGGGCTCTCGGTGGCCTTCGACCTGCCCACCCAGATGGGCTACGACTCGGACGCGGCGCTCGCCGCCGGGGAGGTCGGCAAGGTCGGGGTGGCCGTCGACAGCGTCGAGGACATGGCGGTGCTGTTCGACGGGATCCCGCTGGGCGAGGTGTCCACCTCGATGACCATCAACGCGCCGGCCGGCCTGCTGCTCCTCCTCTACCAACTCGTCGGCGAGGCCCAGGGGGTGGCGCCGGACCGGCTCACCGGGACGATCCAGAACGACGTGCTGAAGGAGTACATCGCGCGCGGCACCTACATCTTCCCGCCCGCCCCCTCGCTGCGGCTGGTCGCGGACGTGTTCCGGTACTGCCGGGCGGAGATCCCGCGCTGGAACACCATCTCGATCTCCGGCTACCACATGGCCGAGGCCGGGGCCGGTCCGGCGCAGGAGATCGCCTTCACGCTGGCCAACGGCATCGCGTACGTGCGCACCGCGCTCGCCGCCGGGATGGCCGTCGACGACTTCGCGCCCCGGCTCTCCTTCTTCTTCGTGGCCCGCACCACGCTGCTGGAGGAGGTCGCCAAGTTCCGCGCCGCGCGCCGCATCTGGGCCCGGGTGATGCGCCAGGAGTTCGGCGCCCGTGACCCCCGCTCGCAGATGCTGCGCTTCCACACCCAGACCGCCGGGGTGCAGCTCACCGCCCAGCAGCCCGAGGTGAACCTCGTCCGGGTCTCGGTGCAGGCGCTCGCCGCGGTGCTCGGCGGCACCCAGTCGCTGCACACCAACAGCTTCGACGAGGCGATCGCGCTGCCCACCGAGAAGGCCGCCCGGCTCGCCCTGCGCACCCAGCAGGTCCTCGCGTTCGAGACCGACGTGACCGCCACCGTCGACCCGTTCGCCGGCTCCTACGTCGTCGAGTCGCTGACCGACGAGGTGGAGGCCGCCGCCCTCGCCCTGATGGCCCGGGTGGAGGAGCTGGGCGGTGCGGTGGCCGCGATCGAGAGCGGCTACCAGAAGGCGGAGATCGAGCGCACCGCCTACCGCGTCCAGCAGGAGACCGACGCCGGCGAGCGGACGGTGGTCGGCGTCAACCGCTTCCAGCTGGACGCCGAGGAGCCGTACCAGCCGCTGCGGGTGGACCCGGCGATCGAGCGGCAGCAGGCCGGGCGCCTCGCCCGGCTGCGCGCCGAGCGCGACGCGAGCGCGGTGGACCGGACGCTGAACGCGCTGCGTCGGACCGCCGAAGGAGGGGAGAACGTGCTCTATCCCATGAAGGACGCGCTGGCGGCCCGCGCTACCGTCGGCGAGGTGTGCGACGCGCTGCGCGAGGTGTGGGGCACGTACGCGCCGGTGGAACGCTTCTGACTATCCGTCAAACACGCAAAGGCCGTGACCGCCGCCCCGGGTGATCGTTGCACAGGACAAGCAACCCGGGGAAGGCGGCTGAAACGAGATGTCATACCCACCTGTCCGGCCGGTATGCGCCCATCCGGGGACTAATTTTCCGGAAGTCGGGCCAAGAACCCCCGACAGGCCTATCCTTGGGGAGATGAACCGTCCTGAGCCCGCTCAGCCGGGCGCCACTCTGTCCGCTGCCCGTCCCGCCGCCGAACTGCGCGCCCGGGTCAGGAGGCTGGAGCCAGAGCTGATCGCCTTCCGCCGCGATCTGCACCGGCACCCGGAGCTGGGCCGCCAGGAGTTCCGCACCACCGGCCTGATCCGCGACCGGCTGGTGGCGGCCGGTCTCACCCCCCGGGTGCTGCCCGGCGGCACCGGCCTGATCGTCGACATCGTCCCCGCCGGGACGGCCCCCGGCACCGGGATCCTCGCCTTCCGCGCCGACATCGACGCGCTGCCGATCGACGACGCCAAGACCGACGTCCCCTACCGCTCGACCGTCCCCGGCCGGGCCCACGCCTGCGGCCACGACGTGCACACCGCGGTCGTGCTCGGCACCGCGCTGGTGCTGGCCGACGCCGCCCGCAGCGGCGAGCTGCGCCGCCCGGTCCGGCTGGTGTTCCAGCCGGCCGAGGAGGTCATGCCCGGCGGCGCGCTGGACGTCATCAAGGCCGACGGGATGGACGGCGTCGAGCGGATCTTCGCCGTGCACTGCGACCCGAAGGTCGAGGTGGGCCGCATCGCGCTGCGCACCGGGGCCATCACCTCCGCCTGCGACCGCCTGGTGCTCCACCTGGACGGCCCCGGCGGGCACACCGCCCGGCCGCACCTGACCACCGACCTGGTGACCGCGATCGCCCGGATGGCCGCCGACCTGCCGGCCGCGTTCGCCCGCCGGATGGACCCGCGGTGGGGCGTCAGCCTGGTCTGGGGCCGGATCGCCTCCGGCTCCGCGCCCAACGTCATCCCGCAGCACGCCGAACTGGAGGGCACCATCCGCTGCCTGGAGCTGGACGGCTGGCGGGAGGCGCCGGACGTCCTGCACGACCTGATCGCCAAGGTCGCCGAGACCTACCGGGCGAAGTGGACGCTCGACTACCACCGCGGGGTGCCGCCGGTGGTGAACGAGGCGGTCTCCGTCGCCCTCCTGGACGAGGCCATGACGGCCCGGTTCGGCCGGGGCGGCGAGCAGGTGGTCGAGAGCACCGAACAGAGCCTGGGCGGCGAGGACTTCTCCTGGTACCTGGAGCACGCCCCGGGCGCGCTGGCCCGGTTGGGCGTCCGCGCCCCCGGCGACACCTCCGTCCGCGACCTGCACCAGGGCCGCTTCGACGTGGACGAGCGGGCGATCGGGATCGGTGCGGAACTGTTCGCGGCGCTGGCGCTGGAGGTCGACGGGAGCTGACCCGCATCCGCGCGCGTGCGGCCGTCGCGTGGCGGAGACGTCGGGATCCGGGGTTTCGGCGCAGTTCCGTAAACTGGAGCGCACCAGTTCCGGATCACCGTCCGCGCACGGGAAATGGGCCTCGGGGCGACCGTCAGACCACGGTTTGATAACAACCCGAATGCTCCGGCACCCCGTAACACAACCGTGTTCTACGCGCGTTACGGTGGCGTCCGACCACGCTAATCGGGTGCGTGTGAGAAGGAGAAACTCCCTTGCGCCGTTCAATGAAGCTCGCCGCGGTTGTGCTCTCGGGTTCCCTGGGCATGGCCTCGCTCGCCGCTTGCGGCGCAAAGAGCACTGACAACACCTCCTCCGGCTCGTCCTCCGACGGCGGCCTCAAGGTCGGTATGGCCTACGACATCGGCGGCCGTGGCGACCAGTCGTTCAACGACTCCGCCGCCCGCGGTCTCGACAAGGCCAAGTCCGACCTCGGCGTCTCGGTCACCGAGGCCGAGGCCAAGGCCGGCGAGGCCGAGGCGGACAAGGAGACCCGCCTCAAGAACCTGATCGACGCCGGTTACAAGACCGTCATCGCGGTCGGGTTCGTGTACCAGCCGGCCGTCAACAAGATCGCCAAGGACAACCCGGACGTCAAGTTCGCGATCATCGACTCGCACGACGACGCCCAGCCGGCCAACGTCACCTCGCTGGTCTTCGCCGAGCAGGAGGGCTCCTACCTCGCCGGTGTGGCCGCCGCGCTGAAGACCAAGACCAAGCACGTCGGCTTCATCGGTGGTGTGCAGACCGAGCTGATCAAGAAGTTCGAGGCCGGTTACCGCGCGGGCGTCAAGTCCGTCGACCCGCAGATGCCGGTCGAGGTCACCTACCTCACCACGCCCCCGGACTTCTCCGGCTTCGCCTCGCCCGACAAGGGCAAGGAGGCCGCGCAGGGCCAGCTCGACAAGGGCGCGGACGTCATCTACTCCGCCGCCGGCTCCTCCGGCAACGGCGCCATCGAGGCCGTCGCCAACAAGCAGGGCGCCCTGGCCATCGGCGTCGACTCCGACCAGGCCACCCAGCCGGCCCTGGCGAAGTACAAGAACAGCATCCTCACCTCGATGGTGAAGAACGTCGACAACGCGGTGTTCTCGTACATCCAGTCGGTCAAGCAGGGTGCCCCGTTCACCGGCACCAAGCTCTTCGACCTGAAGGCCGACGGTGTCCAGCTCGCCACCACCGGTGGCAAGATCGACGACATCAAGACCCAGCTGGACGCCGCCGCCAACGCGATCAAGACCGGCGCCACCACCGTCCCGACCGCGCCCGCCCAGTAAGGCGCCGCGCGGCCCGGACGTCGTAGCGGCTGCCGCCTGCCCGGCAGCGCGATGATGGGCACAGCAACACGGGAGGGGCCCGGCAGGGTGCGCTCAACGCGTACCCCCGGGCCCCCTTCCGTCCCCCCTCACTTCCCCGTTCCCCCCTTTTGGCCCTCCCAGCGCAACGACGCGCCTCCAGACCACCAGGAGATCGCCATCACCGCATCCGACCCCGTCCCCCTGCGCAAGGACGGAACCCCCAGCGCGGGGACGGCGACTACGGCCGTCGAACTGCGCGGTATCACCAAGCGCTTCCCCGGAGTCGTGGCCAACCACGACATCAACCTCACCGTCCGCGGTGGCACCGTGCACGCCCTCATGGGCGAGAACGGCGCCGGCAAGTCGACGCTGATGAAGATCCTCTACGGCATGCAGAAGCCGGACGAGGGCACCATCGCGATCAACGGCGAGCAGTGCGAGTTCAATTCCCCGGGCGACGCCATCGCCCGCGGCATCGGCATGGTGCACCAGCACTTCATGCTCGCCGACAACCTCACGGTGTGGGAGAACGTCGTCCTCGGCGGCGAGAGCCTCTACGGCATCGGCGCCAAGGCCAAGGCGAAGATCAAGGAGATCTCCGACCAGTACGGCCTGGGCGTGCGCCCGGACGCGCTGGTCGAGGACCTCGGCGTCGCCGACCGCCAGCGCGTCGAGATCCTCAAGGTGCTCTACCGCGGCGCCCGGATCCTGATCCTCGACGAGCCCACCGCCGTCCTCGTCCCGCAGGAGGTCGACGCGCTGTTCGACAACCTGCGGGAGCTGAAGTCCGAGGGCGTCACCGTCATCTTCATCTCGCACAAGCTGCACGAGGTGCTCGCGGTCGCCGACGCGATCAGCGTCATCCGCCGCGGCACCACGGTCGGCGACGCGGACCCGAAGTCCGTGACCGCCCGCCAGCTCGCCGAGATGATGGTCGGCGCCGAGCTGCCCTCCCCGGAGAGCCGCGAGTCGACCGTCACCAGCACCGAGATGCTGGACGTCCAGGGCCTGCGGATCGCCAAGACCGACGCCGAGGGCATCGAGCGCGTCGTCCTCGACGACATCTCGCTGACCATCCGCAAGGGCGAGGTCCTCGGCATCGCCGGTGTCGAGGGCAACGGCCAGGCCGAACTGGTCGAGGCCATCATGGGCATGCTCCCGCTGGACGCTGGCACCGTCACCCTCGACGGCAAGGACCTGTCCGGCAGCCTCACCCGCGCCCGTCGCGAGGCCGGCATCGGCTACATCCCCGAGGACCGCCACCGCCACGGCCTGCTGCTGGAGGCCCCGCTCTGGGAGAACCGGATCCTCGGTCACGTCACCGAGAAGCCGAACTCCAACGGCCCGCTGCTCGACCCGGCCGGGGCCCGGCAGGACACCTGGCGCATCGTCCGGGAGTTCGACGTCCGCACCCCGGGCATCGAGGTCACCGCGGCCTCCCTCTCCGGCGGCAACCAGCAGAAGCTGATCATCGGCCGCGAGATGGCCCACGAGCCCAAGCTGCTGATCGCCGCGCACCCCACCCGCGGCGTGGACGTCGGCGCGCAGGCGCAGATCTGGGAGCACATCCGGGTCGCGCAGCGCAACGGCCTGGCCGTGCTGCTGATCTCTGCCGACCTGGACGAGCTCATCGGCCTCTCCGACACCATCCGGGTCATCTACCGCGGCCGCCTGGTCGCCGACGCCGACCCGGCCACCGTCACCGCCGAGGACCTGGGCACCGCGATGACCGGTGCGGCCCGCGGCCACCTGGAGTCCGACCCGGAGGCCGTCGCCGCCGCGCAGGCCGTCGCGGCCGAGGGCACCACGGTCGAGGACGCGCACCCGCACACCGACACCGCCGACGACGCCGAGGCGGGGGAGTAACCCACATGACCAGTCCCAACCCCCCTGCCGCCAAGCGCAGTCTGGCGCAGCGGATCAGCGGTGAGCGGATCGTGTTCGCACTGGCGGCGCCGGTGCTCGCGGTCCTGCTCTCGGTGACGATCTGCTCGATCCTGCTGGCGACCTCGGGCAAGAACCCGTTCGACGCGTGGAACGTGATGATCACGTACGCCACCAAGTCGGACGGCCAGGTGGCGATCCTCAACCGGGCCACCACCTACTACCTGGCCGCCGCGGCCGCCGCGTTCGGGTTCCGGATGAACCTGTTCAACATCGGCGTCGAGGGCCAGTACCGCGTCGCGGCGCTGTTCACGGCGTACGTCGGCAGCCAGATCGACCTGCCGTCGTTCATCCAGATCCCGCTGCTGCTGATCACCGCCATGCTGGCCGGTGGCCTGTACGCGGCGATCGCCGGTGCGCTGAAGGTCTTCCGCGGCGTCAGCGAGGTCATCGCGACCATCATGCTGAACGCCATCTCGATCGCGATCGTCGGTCTGCTCCTCGTCCCGGGCATCTTCGCCCCGAAGGTCAGCAGCACCAGCAACTCGATCCAGACCAGCCCGGTCTCGCAGTCCAGCCACTTCTTCTCGATCAACACGGCCGGCGGCGACCTCTGGGGCTTCCTGTTCATCGCGATCCTGGTCGGCGTGGTCTTCCAGTTCGTGCTGACCCGCACCCGCTTCGGCTTCGACCTGCGCGCCACCGGCCGCTCGGAGAGCGCCGCGACCGCGTCGGGCGTGAACGTCAAGCGGATGGTCATGATCTCGATGGCCGTCTCCGGCGCCATCGCCGGTCTGATCGGCCTGCCCGAACTGCTGCAGAACTCGTTCTACTTCGGCCAGAGCTTCCAGGCCGGTCTCGGCTTCCTCGGGATCTCGGTCGCGCTGCTGGGCCGCAACAGCCCGCTCGGCATGGCCTTCGCGGCGCTGCTGTTCGCGTTCCTGGACGCCACCGGCTCGCAGCTGCCGCTGAACGGCGGCTTCCCGTTCGAGATCGTCGCGGTCATGCAGGGCACCATCGTCATCTGCGTCGTCGTCGCGTACGAGCTCGTGCGCCGCTACGGCCTGAAGCGCCAGCAGCAGAAGGTCGGCGCCCAGCTCGCCGCCCAGCTCGCGGCCACGGAGAAGAAGGAGGTGTCGGCATGAGCACGGCCACCGCTGCCGCTCGTCCCAAGGCGCCCGGTGCGCCCGCCAAGAAGCGCAAGCTGTCCTGGCCGGTCGTGCTGCTGCTGATCGCCGGCGCCCTCGCGCTCTTCTCCGCCGTGGGCATGGCCACCGGCAACCACTCGCTGACCTCCTCCGGTCAGATCACCGCCGCGCTCAGCGCCGCCGTGCCGATCGGCATGGCCGGTCTCGGCGGTCTGTGGTCCGAGCGGGCCGGCGTGGTCAACATCGGCCTCGAAGGCATGATGGTCGCCGGCACCTTCTGCGGTGCCTGGGCCGGCTACCTGGTGAACCCGTGGGTCGGCCTGCTGGCCGGCATGGCGGGCGGCGCCCTCGGCGGCCTGCTGCACGCGGTCATCACCGTGACCTTCGGCGTCGACCACATCGTCTCCGGCGTCGGCATCAACCTGCTGATCCCCGGCATCTGCGCGTACGTCAACCGGATCTACTACAAGGACTACGTCGCCGTCGGTGCCGGCGCCAACCAGTCCCCGCCGGCCGACCCGCTGCCGTACATCACCATCCCGGGTCTGTCGCCCTGGCTGGACGGCATCGAGAAGCACCACTGGTTCTTCGTCTCGGACGTCGCCGGCGTGGTCGGCGGCATGGTCACCAACATCTCGGTGGTCGTGGTCCTGGCCGGTGCGCTGATCGTGGTCAGCTACTTCGCGCTCTGGCGCACGGTGTTCGGCCTGCGACTGCGCTCCTGCGGTGAGAACCCGACCGCGGCCGAGTCGCTGGGCGTCAACGTCTACAAGTACAAGTACCTGGCGGTCATGGCCTCCGGCGCCTTCGCGGGCCTCGGCGGCGCGTACCTCTCGCTGGTCGCCGCGCACTTCTACAAGGACGGCCAGACCAACGGCCGCGGCTTCATCGGCCTCGCGGCGATGATCTTCGGCAACTGGATGCCGGGCGGGCTCTCCATGGGCGCCGGGCTGTTCGGCTTCACCGACAGCCTCCAGCTGCGTGACCCGCAGTCGGTGCACGTGCTGATCCTGACCGTCTCCATCGCGATGGGCCTCCTCGCGCTGTGGCAGCTGTACCGCCGCAAGTACACCGCCGTGGTGATCTCGCTGGTGGTCGCCGGCGGCCTCGGCGCCTGGTACGCGCTGACCGACGAGGTGCAGCGCCCGCTGATCGTCGCGACGCCGTACGTGATCACCCTCGTGGTGCTCTCGCTGGCCTCGCAGCGCCTGCGGATGCCGAAGGCGGACGGCCAGATCTACCGCAAGGGCCAGGGCAAGTGACGGCCCCCGTGATCGACTGGGAGCGGCTGCGCGACGCCGCGCGCGAGGCCATGACCCGCGCGTACGCGCCGTACAGCAAGTTCCCGGTCGGCGCGGCCGCGCTGGTGGACGACGGGCGGCTGGTCACCGGCTGCAACGTCGAGAACGCCTCGTACGGGCTCGGACTGTGCGCCGAGTGCGGGCTGGTGTCCGCGCTGCACGCCAGTGGCGGCGGCCGGCTGACCGCGTTCACCTGCGTGGACGGCTCCGGCGAGCTGCTCATGCCGTGCGGGCGCTGCCGCCAGCTGCTGTACGAGCACGGCGGGCCCGACCTGCTGGTCGACCTGGCCTCCGGCGTGAAGCCGATGAGCGAGGTCCTGCCCGACGCGTTCGGGCCGGAGCGGCTCTAGCATCTGCATTTGTTACGCGCGTAGAGTGTCGCGAGTGGGCCGCAACCCGGTCATCTCGCGACACTCTTCGCTTTTTGAATCCCCTCTTGGAGCACGCATGGACGCCATCTCCGTCATCAGGACCAAGCGCGACCGCGGAGAGCTGAGCGACGCTCAGATCGACTGGGTCATCGACGCCTACACCCGCGGCGAGGTCGCCGACGAGCAGATGTCCGCCCTGGCCATGGCCATCCTGCTGAACGGCATGAAGCCGCGCGAGATCAGCCGCTGGACCGAGGCCATGATCCGTTCCGGCGTCCGGATGGACTTCTCCTCGCTCCCGCTGCCCACCAGCGACAAGCACTCCACCGGCGGCGTCGGCGACAAGATCACCCTCCCGCTCGCCCCGCTCGTCGCCGCCTGCGGCGCCGCCGTCCCGCAGCTCTCCGGCCGCGGCCTCGGCCACACCGGCGGCACCCTCGACAAGCTGGAGTCCATCCCCGGCTGGCGCGCGCTGCTCTCCAACGACGAGATGATGGACGTCCTGCGCGGCGCCGGCGCCGTCATCTGCGCCGCCGGCGACGGCCTCGCGCCCGCCGACAAGAAGCTGTACGCGCTGCGCGACGTCACCGGCACGGTCGAGGCCATCCCGCTGATCGCCTCCTCGATCATGTCCAAGAAGATCGCCGAGGGCACCGGCGCGCTCGTCCTCGACGTCAAGGTCGGCTCCGGCGCGTTCATGAAGAACCTCGACGACGCCCGCGAGCTCGCCCGCACCATGGTCGGCCTCGGCACCACCGCCGGCGTCAACACCGTCGCCCTGCTCACCGACATGTCGACCCCGCTCGGCCTCACCGCCGGCAACGCGCTGGAGGTCCGCGAGTCGGTCGAGGTGCTGGCGGGCGGCGGCCCGGCCGACGTCGTCGAGCTCACCCTCGCGCTCGCCCGCGAGATGCTCGCCGCGGCCGGCGTGCACGGCAAGGACCCGGCGGACGCGCTGCGCGACGGCTCGGCGATGGACCACTGGCGCCGCATGATCACCGCCCAGGGCGGCGACGTCGACGCGCCGCTGCCGGTCGCCCGCGAGCAGCACGTCATCCCGGCCCCCGCCTCCGGCGTGCTCACCACGCTCGACGCGTACGCCGTCGGCGTCAGCGCCTGGCGCCTGGGCGCCGGCCGCGCCCGCAAGGAGGACCCGGTGCAGGCCGGCGCGGGCATCGAGATGCACGCCAAGCCCGGTGACACCGTCGTGGCCGGTCAGCCGCTGCTGACCCTGCACACCGACACCCCCGAGCGCTTCGAGTACGCCATCGAGGCCCTCGCCGGCGGCATCGAGGTCGCCCCCGAGGGCACCGCGTTCACCGCGAACCCGATCGTCCTCGACCGCATCGCGTAGTCGTGCGGAGGGCCCTGGCGGAGCGGTGCCGCCAGGGCCCTTCTCGTTCTCCGCTGTGCGGCGACTGTTCGGCCGCGGCGAGGACGGTCTTGAGGAAGGTGGCCGTGGCGGATTCCGCTGCTGTTCGTACGAACTGACCGAAGGAACCTACGGCAGGTCGGGCGGGTGTCAGCCGTAGGTGAGCAGACCGCTGGTGTCGAGGGTCCAGGGGCCGACGGTGATCTTGTCTCCGAAGTTGAACTTCTCGCGGGACTCGTAGCCGGGCTCCGAGTGCACGATGCCGGTGCCGTCGCGGGGATCGATGATCAGGTAGAACGGGATGCCCATGGCCGAGTAGTCGCGGACTTTGTTGTGGTAGTCGTTGTCGGGGTTGGACTTGGAGACGATCTCCACGACGAGCAGCACCTCGTGCGGGAGAACTGCCGGCTGCTCCCCCTCCAGGGTCGCTTCGGGGAAGACCATCACGTCCGGGTTGCGTAGCTGGCCGAGCCCCGCGTCCTCAAGATCCGCGCCGTGGTAGGCGATGTGGCCGGGATTCGTGTCCGGCAACTGGGCATTGAGCTGTCGGGAGATGCGCAGCACGGCGAGTTCGTGGCGCTTCACCGGCGACATCATCATCACGATCGCGCCGTCGGCGATTTCGATCTTCCCTATTCCCGGAATCTGGGGCAGTTGGTCGGCGATCTCCCGCAGCCGGGCGTACGTAGCCGGATCGATGCTCATGTTCCGGAGTCTATCGGCGCCGACTGTCAAGAGCTCGGGACTGCTCGGCGGGTGGTACATGCCTGCCGGGTGGCGTAGAGGGTGACGGTGGCGGCGAGGGTCATCGCGGTGAGGCCCACGGTGGCGGCGCCGGGCCAGCCGGTGGCGTGGTAGGCGTCGGCGCCGATCGTGCCGCCGAGGCTGTTGCCCAGGTAGTAGGCGATCAGGTAGAGGGCGGAGGCCTGGGCGCGGCCCTCCGTCGCGGTGCGGCCGACGGCGGACGAGGCGGTGGCGTGGCCGGCGAAGAAGCCGGCGGTGATCAGGACCAGGCCGAGCAGGGCGCAGACCAGGGAGTCGGCCAGGGACAGCAGGAGCCCGGCGGCCGTCACGCCGATGGAGACGTAGAGGGCGCCGCGCCGGCCCAGGCGGCCGGAGAGCCGGCCGGCGGCGGCCGAGGTGCCGGTGCCGACCAGGTAGACGACGAAGATCGAGGCGGCGACCGACTCCGGCAGGTGGAAGGGGGCGCCGATCAGCCGGTAGCCCACGGTGTTGTAGACCGCGCCGAACACGGCCATGAACAGCAGCCCGAGCGCGTACAGCCGGGCCAGCAGCGGGTTGCGCAGGTGCCGTCCGACGGTCCGGGCGAGGGCGCGCGGGTCCACCGGGGCCGGGGTGAAGTGCCGGGCGGCGGGGATGAGCAGCCGGAACGCGAGCACCGCGAGCAGCGCGAGGACGGCGGAGGCGGCGAGGCCCCAGCGCCAGCCGAACGCGGCGGCGGTCCAGCCGGACAGCAGCCGGCCGCCCATGCCGCCGATGCTGTTGCCGGCCACGTACAGGCCCATCGCGGAGGCCAGCGCGCTCGGGTGGACCTCCTCGGCGAGGTAGGCCATCGCCGTGGCGGGGAGCCCGGCGAGGGCGGCGCCCTGGAGGACGCGCAGGACGACGAGCGTGGTGAGGTCGGGCGCGAACGGCAGGGCGAGGGCGAGGGCGGAGGCGGCGAGCGTGGAGGCCGTCATCACGGCGGTGCGGCCGTACCGGTCGGACAGCGCGCTCGCGGGCAGGAGTCCGAGGGCGAGTCCGAGGGTGGCGGCGGAGGCGGTCCAGCTGGCCTGACCGGGCGTGAGGTCGAGGTCGGCGGACAGGACCGGCAGCAGGCCCTGGGTGGAGTAGAGCAGGACGAACGTGGCGACCCCGGCGGCGAACAGGGCGAGGTTGGCGCGGCGGAACGCGCGCTGGCCGGGGCGGTGGCGGTCGTCGTGGGTCGGGACGCGGGCGGCGGAGGCATCCGGGGCGGGCACGGATGCCCTGGTATCGGCGGGCTGCATGACGTCGACGTTAGGCCTGCCGGGTTGATGCGTCCAATGCATGAACACGGGATGATCGATGCACTGGCGCATGAGTCGAGGATGGTGGCGGGATGACCGCGGAGGAAGCGGCGAACGGCACGGAGCAGCCCCGGTACCGGCCGGCCGAGCTGGGGCCCGGCCTGCCGGCCGTCCAACTGGCGCCGCGGCTGGCCCAGTTCGCGGCCGTGGCCCGGCTGGAGCACGTGACGCAGGCGGCGGCGGCGCTCGGCATGCCGCAGCCGACGCTGTCGCGGTCGGTGGCGCGGCTGGAGGAGGAGCTGGGGGTGGAGCTGCTGGCCCGTCAGGGCCGGACGGTCCGGCTGACCAGGGCGGGACGGCTGCTGCTGGCCTCGGTGGAGCGGGCGCTGGCCGAGGTCGAGCGCGGCGCCGAGGCGGCCCGGGCGGAGGCGGACCCGTCGGTCGGGCGGGTGGCGTTCGGCTTCCTGCACACGATGGGGACGGACGCCGTCCCCGCGCTGCTGCGGGACTTCCGGGTGGCGCACCCGCAGGTGCGGTTCCAGCTGGTGCAGGACTACGTCGGCGCGATGCTGGAGCGGCTGCTGGACGGTGAGCTGGACCTGTGCCTGGTGGCACCGCTGCCCGACGACCCGGCCTTCGCCGCCCGCCCGCTGGACGAGCAGCGGCTGCACCTGGTTGTCCAGGCGGACCACCGGCTGGCCGGGCGGCGGCGGATCCGGCTCGCGGAGGTGGCGGAGGAGACGTTCGTCGGGCTGGAGGAGGGGTACGGGCTGCGGGCGATCACGGACGGGTTCTGCGCGGAGGCCGGGTTCGTGCCGCGGCTGGCCTTCGAGGGGGAGGAGGCGGAGACGCTGCGCGGGCTGGTGGCGGCCGGGCTCGGGGTGGCGCTGCTGCCGCCGGCGCTGGTGCCGCGGCCGGGGGTGGTGGAGCTGGAGGTGACGGCGCCGCGGACCCGGCGGGCGATCGGGCTGGCCTGGGCGGCGGGGCGGCCGCTGACGCCGCCGGTGCGGGCGTTCCGGGACTTCGTGCTGTCGCGGCGCGGGCGGCTGCTCGAACACGACTGAAACCCGCGGATTCCCGCGCTGAACCGCGGGGCGGGGTGCGGCGAACTCCGCGGGAGGGGGGGTTGCCGATCTCGCTTTGTCCCGGGATATGGGACGGGACTGACCCGAGCGGTGGAATTCCCGGTGGACTTTCGGCGAACCGGCCGTGTGGGGAGTGGTGGGTCTACGCGCGTAGGGTCTATATTTCCGCAATGGAGAAGCAGATCCCTGTCACCACCGCGGGCACCGGCCCGCGCATCCCCACCCCCGACCAGATCCGCCGCGCGCCGAAGGTGCTCCTGCACGACCACCTCGACGGCGGGCTGCGCCCGGAGACCATCGTCGAGCTGGCCGCCGCCGTCGGCTACGCGGGCCTTCCCACCACCGACCCCAAGGAACTCGGCGAGTGGTTCCGCGAGGCCGCCGACTCCGGCTCGCTCGTCCGCTACCTGGAGACGTTCGCGCACACCTGCGCCGTCATGCAGACCCGGGACGCCCTGATCAAGGTCGCCGCGGACTGCGCCGAGGACCTGGCCGCCGACGGCGTCGTCTACGCCGAGGTCCGCTACGCCCCCGAGCAGCACCTGGAGGCCGGCCTGAGCCTGGACGAGGTCGTCGAGGCCGTCCAGGAGGGCTTCCGCCTCGGCGAGGCCAACGCCCGCGCGGCCGGCCACCGCATCCGCATCGGCACCCTGATCACCGCGATGCGGCACGCCGCCCGCTCGCAGGAGATCGCCGAGCTGGCCAACCGCCACCGGGACTCGGGCGTCGTCGGCTTCGACATCGCGGGCGCCGAGGCCGGCTACCCCCCCACCCGCCACCAGGCCGCCTTCGACTACCTCAAGGGCGAGAACAACCACTTCACCATCCACGCGGGCGAGGCCTTCGGCCTGCCGTCGATCTGGGAGGCCCTGCAGTGCTGCGGCGCCGACCGGCTCGGCCACGGCGTGCGGATCGTCGACGACATCACGGTGAACGAGGACGGCAGCGTCGAGCTCGGCCGCCTGGCCGCGTACGTGCGCGACAAGCGCATCCCGCTGGAGATGTGCCCGACCTCCAACCTCCAGACGGCCGCCGCGGTCTCGTACGCCGAGCACCCGATCGGGCTGCTCAGCCGGCTGAAGTTCCGGGTCACCGTGAACACCGACAACCGCCTCATGAGCGGCACCAGCATGAGCCAGGAGTTCGGCCACCTGGTGGACGCCTTCGGCTACACGCTGGGCGACATGGAGTGGTTCACGGTGAACGCGATGAAGTCGGCGTTCCTGCCGTTCGACGAGCGGCTCGCGATGATCAGCGACGTGATCAAGCCGGGCTACGCCGAGCTCAAGGCCGAGTGGCTGTTCAGCACGGGCGGCGGCCAGGGCTGATCGGGTCCGGAGCGGCCTGGGGGTGAGTCCCGGATGAACGCCGCTGCCTCGCAGGGCAGTTGGCGTTCATCCGACTACTCACTCGGGTGAGTGAACGCCTTTTGGTCCTCGCACGACCGGCTCACTACGGTGTGCCAGTCATCGCCGACAGGCCGTGGCGGACGCTCGGCCGTCCGTTCCCGCGTGTCGCGTCGGCCACCGACGAGGACTCAAGGGGACGAATTCATGAAGCAGGCTCTCAAGGCCGCCGGCACCGCGGCGCTCGGCATCGCCATCGCAGCGGTCGGCGTCGGCACCGCGTCCGCGGACGCCCCCGCGCCCGGCGGCGTCGGGCTGCCCACCACGGCGCTGCAGAACCCCGCGGTCACCGGCGCGGTCACCGACACCGCCAACAAGCTGCCCGGCGGCGACAAGGTCACCGGCACCCTCGGCCCGCTGGCCCCGAGCGCCGGGCAGGCCGCCCCCGCTCCGGCCGCGCCCGCGGAGGCCGCTCCGGTCGCCGGCGTCACCCAGACGCGCGCCGCGGTGCCGAGCATCCCCGGCCTCGACAAGACCCCCATCGGCGGGCTGACCGGCGCCCTGCCGGGCGGCCTGGGCTGACCGTTCCACCCGCACGGCGACGGGCCGCGCACCCCGGTGATCCCGGTGGTGCGCGGCCCGTCGCCGTGCGTCACGGCTCCTGGGGGAGCAGCACCCAGAGCGCCAGGTAGATCAGGAACTGCGGGCCGGGCAGCAGGCACGAGGCCAGGAAGATCAGCCGGACCGTCCAGGCCGACAGGCCGAAGCGCTCGGCGATCCCGGCGCAGACGCCGGCGATGACGCGGTTGTGACGGGGACGGGCGAGGCGCGGGCTCATGGTGCTCTCCGTGGAGTCGTGCCCGGTCCGGCCTCTCCGGCGGGCGCACTTCCATGCTCCGCCGCCGCCGGCCCGGAATCCTCCGCCCACCAGGCGATTCGCCCGCCCCGCGTCTCACCGGCGAGGCGTACCCGCGAGTCGGGGCCCCCTCAGGGTCCACCCCGAGTCCCCGCGGGCGGGTACCCCCGGTGCGGGGGTCAGTTCGTGTGTGGGGGCTGCTGGGGCTGGGCGTAGGGGTTGTCCGCGACGGGCCGGGCGGGCGGGATGGTCGGGATGGTCGGGGCGGGCTGGGCGGGCTGGGGTGCCGGGGCGACGGGGGAGGGTTGGATCGGCTGGGCGTTCGGGTCGTGGGCCGCCGGCGCCGGCGGCTGGGCCGGCTGTGGGGCCGCCGGGGCGGTGCGGCGGTTGACCACGGCCTTCACGGAGCCGGCGATCAGCAGGACCGGCAGGATGAAGGCCTGGAAGTAGATGTGGTAGACGTCCTCGTCGAAGACGAAGCCCAGGTAGTAGGCGTAGCCGGCGAACGCGGCACCGGCGAGGATGTTGAGGATCCGCCAACCGCCCTTCTGGCCGCCGACGTTGATGGCCCCCAGGATCACCATGGCGATGCCGCTGACGGCCATCAGGGCGACGTACCAGGAGAACAGGGGGTGGTTGCCGAAGTCGAGGTTGTTCAACGCGGGATCCTGTGGGCTGGAATGAGAAACGGTGAACCGTCGGGGACGAGAGCGCACGGTACTTGAGGCGTCCGGCATCCGTCTCGGGCCTTTCGTCACGGAGTCGTCGTGTTCTGCTGTAATCCGGCTGAGAGGGTGGGGAAATGACTGACTATGAGGTGCTGCGGGTCTTTTGCGGGCCCGGCGGGGAGTGCGGGAACGCTCTCGGCGTGGTGCGGGACGGGGCGTCGGTGCCGGGCCGCGACGAGCGGCAGGCGGTGGCCCGGGAGCTCGGGTTCAGCGAGACGGTGTTCGTCGACGACCCGGTGCGGGGCGTGATCGACATCTACACGCCGACGCTGCGGCTGCCGTTCGCCGGGCACCCGTGCGTCGGGACGGGCTGGCTGCTCGGGGTGGACCGCCTCGTGACGCCCGCCGGCGAGGTGGGCGTCCGGCGGGAGGACGGGCTGACGCTGATCGAGGCGCGCGCCGACTGGGCGCCGCCGCGCACCCTGCGGCAGTACGGGTCGGCGGCGGAGGTGGACGCGCTGGAGGTGCCGCCGCCGGGCGAGTGGGTCTACGCGTGGGCCTGGCAGGACGAGGCGGAAGGGACGGTCCGGGCGCGCGGCTTCCCCGGGCGCGACGACGGCATCGACGAGGACGAGGCGACGGGCGCGGCGGCGCTGCTGCTGACCGCGCGGCTCGGGCGGGCGCTGACCGTCACGCAGGGCCGGGGCTCGCGGATCGTGACCGCGCCGCGCGGGGCCGGGCTGATCGAGGTCGGCGGCCTGGTGCTCAGGGAGCCGGCTCGGCCGACGCCCGGGCGGCCGGGACCGGAGTGATCGCGGCGGCGACCGGGGGGCTCACCAGGCTGGTCATCTTCGAGGTCTTCGGGGCCTTCGCAGCCTTTGCCGCCTTCGCGGCCTGAGGAACGCCCTCCGCCGCCCCCTCGGGCCCGCGGGCCCGAGGCCGCCGCTCCCGCACCAGCCGCCGCAGCGCCGGGACGAGGGCGACATGCGTCACGGCGACGCCGATCACCGCGAGCAGTATGTGGTCGACGTTGAGGACGTGCCCGGGCGTCCAGGAGGAGAGGAACTCCAGGCCGGTGGCCAGCAGGGCGGAGACGCCGGTGGTGCGCAGGAAGGACGGCAGCCACGGGGCGCGCGGCCGTCCGCCGGCCAGCGGGAGCAGGACGCCGAGCGGGGCCAGCAGGACGAGCTCGCCGACCACCTGCCAGGCCGAGGAGGAGCGCAGGGAGGCCAGCGGCGTGAGGTTGGCGTCGTAGACCCAGGCCACCGGCAGTGGTCTGAGCACGACCAGCCACAGGACCAGCGACAGGTGGAGGGCGAGGCCCGCCAGTCCGACCTGTCGCAGGGGACGGTGGACGGCCGGCGCCGGCCCGGTGTCGGTCCGTGCGCCGGAACGCTCGTCGCGTGTCCTGGTGCCATCTCGCTGCACGGGGGGAAGGACGTGAGCCGGTGGCGCGGCGGTTCCACGCCGGGCGTGAACATTCCGACACGCGCCCCGATCCGCCCCGAGCAGGCGGGACCCGTCACTTGCAGGCGTTCGCCGCCGCCGTCGGCACGGCGCTGAACACGTTGTCCTGCGGCGGGGTGGTCGGCCCGGCCGGGCTGGGCGACGGGCCGGGGCCCGCCTTGGCGGTGCTCCGGGCCGCGGGCGGGCTCGGTGCGACCGGGGTCGGGGTGGCCGGCGCGGTCGGTATGTGCGGGGCGGTCGGGCAGGCCGTCCGGCTGGCGGGGGCGCCCGCGTCCACCGGGACGGCGGTCGGGCGGATCCCGCAGCCGGAGGCCAGCGCGAGCAGGAGCAGTACGCCGGCGGCCCGTCGGGCGGTGGGAGGCCGGACGGCGGTGGGGGCAGGGGGGTTCACTGGGCGTCCTCGTGCTCGACGGCGTCCCGGACGGTGCCGTCGCCGGCCCCGTCCGCGGACGGCGGCGGTGGCGGCGCCAGTGGCAGCGTCAGCGTGAACACCGCCCCGACCTCCCCGTTCGCCGCCGTGATCGTTCCCCCGTGGATCTGTGCGTTGGCCATCGCGATGGACAGGCCGAGGCCGCTGCCCTCGGAGCGGGCCCGGCCGCGGTCGGCCTTGTAGAAGCGGTCGAAGACGTGCGGCAGCACGTCCTCGGGGATGCCGGGGCCGCTGTCCGAGACCTCGACGACCACCGAGCCATTGGTCTCCCGGACCTTGACCCGCACCGGCGAGCCGCCGTGCTTGAGCGCGTTGCCGATCAGGTTGGCGAAGACGACGTCGAGGCGCCGCGGGTCCACGACGGCGAGGATGCCGCGTGGGGCGTCCAGTTCGACCGCGTCGTACCAGGCCCGGCCGTCGATGCAGGACATGATCAGGTCGGCGACGTCCACCTCGTCGGCGACGAGCTTGGCGGTGCCGGCGTCGAAGCGGGTCACCTCCATCAGGTTCTCCACCAGGTCGGACAGCCGCCGGGTCTCGCTGACGACGAGCCGGACGGCCGGCTCGATCATCGGGTCGAGCGACTCGGCCTCGTCCTCCAGGATGTCGGTGACGGCCGTCATCGCGGTCAGCGGCGTGCGCAGCTCGTGCGACATGTCGGCGACGAACCGCCGGCTCTGCGCCTCGCGCGCGCTCAGCTCCTCGACCTGCTCGTGCAGCGACTCCGCGGCGCGGTTGAACGTCCGCGCGAGGTCCGCGAGTTCGTCCGAGCCCTCGACTTCGAGGCGGGTGTCCAGACGGCCCTCGCCGAGCGCCAGGGCGGCGTCGCCGAGCCGCTTGACCGGCCGCAGCACCGTCGCCGAGGCGGCCTGCGCGAGCAGCGCCGAGCCGATCAGCGCCAGCAGGGTGGCGATGGCCAGCGACCAGCCCAGGGTGTTGAGGTCGGCCCGCTCGTTCTCCAGCGACTTGAACATGTACGCCGTCGGCCCGTTCGGCACCACCTTGGTGCCGCCGATCACGAACGGCCGGCCCTCCAGGTTCTGCCGCTGCCAGTACAGGTGGTACGGGTACGGGTTGCTCTCGGTGACCTCGCGCGGGCGGGCCACGGTGGACTGCAGCGCGGCCGGCACGTCGGCGAGCGTGAAGTGCGCCGGGTCGGAGGAGGCCGGGCACTCCGGGCGCGCCGGGTCGACCACGACGACGTCGTAACTCAGCCCGGAGCTGGCGACGTTCGTGGCGAGCGCGGCCAGTTCCGGGCAGCTCGCGCCCATGGGCAGGTCGGAGACGTTCCGGGTGAGCGAGACCCGGAAGTCGTTGAGGGCCGTGTCCTGGGCGCGCTTGAGCACCGCGTCGCGGTTCAGCCAGTAGGCGATGCCGGAGGCCGATACGGCGGCGAGCAGCGCGACCGCCGCGAACACCGCGATCAGCCGGACCCGCAGCGAGCGCAGGCTGCGCCACTTGCCCGTGGCGAAGCGCCGGGTCGTCGTCTGTTGGTCAGTCACAGGAGCCTGTCGTCGTACGGGAGTTTGCGGGCACGGAGGGCGCGGCTCAGGACGGCGGGTCCAGCCGGTAGCCGACCCCGCGCACCGTCCGGATCAGGGTCGGCGCGGACGGCACGTCCTCGACCTTGGCCCGCAGGCGCTGCACGCACGCGTCCACCAGGCGGGAGTCGCCCAGGTAGTCGTGCTCCCACACCAGCCGCAGCAGCTGCTGGCGGGAGAGCGCCTGGCCGGGACGGCGGCTGAGTTCCAGCAGCAGCCGCAGCTCGGTCGGGGTGAGCTGGAGGTCCTGCCCGTCCTTGGTGACGGTCATGGCGGCGCGGTCGATCACGACGCTGCCGTACGCGGAGGAGTCCGAGCTCTCCCGTTCGCCGCGCCGCAGCACGGCCCGGATCCGGGCGTCCAGGACGCGCGGCTGCACCGGCTTGACCACGTAGTCGTCGGCGCCGGACTCCAGGCCGACCACGACGTCGATGTCGTCGGACCGGGCGGTCAGCAGGATGATCGGCAGCTGGTCGGTGCGGCGGATCCGGCGGCAGACCTCGAAGCCGTCGATTCCGGGCAGCATCACGTCCAGCACGATCAGATCGGGCCGCTGCTCCTTGAAGAGCCTCAGACCGTCCTCGCCGGAGGCGGCGGTGGCCACACGGTGGCCCTGGCGGGTGAGGGCGAGTTCGAGGCCGGTCCGGATGGCGTCGTCGTCCTCGATCAGTAGGAGGAAAGGCACGGCCCCATTTTGGCCCACCGGAAGCCGCGAATCACCCCCCGGACCGGTCACCGTCCGTTCGGGAACCGGAAGGAGCGCCACCGGCGTCCGGTAGGAGGGAGGCGGACCGAGGCGTTCGGCCCGTCCCCTGTGACACCCCTGTGACAGTCGGCGGACAGCGCCATCACAACCGCCGGGCAGGATTTTCCATGTCGCCGCAGGACAGCGGGCCAACCGGGCCGCTGGAGGGCGGCAACCGGAACCCGCTCGTACCGAACCAAGGGGGCGCACGATGAACGCCATGCTTCAGACCCGGACCAACCCGGCTGTCCGCACCGCGCGTTCCTCAGCGACCACCCACCGGACCCGGTACGAGATCAGGACCGACGAGAACTCCGGTGCCGTCACCGTACGGGGGTGCGCACACAGCACCGGGAATCCTGCCACTCGCCGGGTGAGCGGCGCGGGCAGGGCGGGGGAGCTGTACGGGATCGGCCGGATGGGGAGTGCGGTCGACTCCGCCAACACCCTCACGCTGCGGGGGATCCTCCCCGTCCGCGTCGAGGGCAAGGACGCCCTGGGGGGCAACGGGGGGAACGGCCTGCGGAAGGTCGGCTCGGGGGAGCCGACCGGCCGCGAGGCCGCCGGTGCGACGCTGCTGCGGCTGAACCCCGCCGCCGCGCGCACCACCGAGGCGGGACAGGGAGACGCGCAGGGGGAGCACCCGGCCGTCGCGGAGGACCACATCACGGAGTTCACCGCGTACGTGCGCGAGCGCCGCGCCTCCCTGTACGCCACGGCGTACCACCTGACCGGTGACCGCTACGAGGCCGAGGACCTGCTGCAGAGCGCGCTCTTCAGCACCTACCGAGCCTGGGGCCGGATCACCGACAAGGCCGCGGTCGGGGGCTACCTCCGCCGCACCATGACCAACCTGCACATCTCCGCCTGGCGGCGCCGCAAGGTCAACGAGTACCCGACCGAGGAGCTGCCGGAGACGGCCGGCGACACCGACGCGATGGGCGGCACCGAGCTGCGCACCGTGCTCTGGCAGGCGCTGGCGAAGCTGCCGGAGAACCAGCGGACCATGCTGGTGCTGCGGTACTACGAGGGCAAGACCGACCCGGAGATCGCCGACGTGCTGGGGATCAGCGTCGGCACGGTCAAGAGCAGCATCTGGCGCGCCCTGCGCCGCCTGCGCGACGACGAGCACCTGAACAAGTCCGGCGACACCATGCGGGCGTTCGGCGAACTGGTCGCGTGACGGCTGTAACGGGAAGGGACGCTCGAAGCGTCTGAGTAACAGGGGACTCCCGTCGGGGGACGGGAAGAGGACGGTCACGGACTGCGGACGTCGGCTCGGGGGAGCGATGTCCACGGGGGAGCCCGACGACCGTCCGAACGCGACGGGCCCGGTGCGGGGGAGACGCACCGGGCCCGTCGTTCTGTCGTCCGAGGGCGACCCCGGGTGTCACACGGACGAGAGCTGCGGCTGTCCGGCCGCCGCGGTGATCCGGCGGACGGCCTCCGGGCCGGCGCACGGGTGGGCGCCCAGGGCGACCTGGCGGCCGACGATGGACCGCTCGGCGCGCATCAGCCGCCAGCCGCGGCGCAGCAGCACCGGCAGCGACTTGCGGCCCTCGCGGACGTCCCGGCGCAGCCGGCGCCAGGCCGTGGTGAGCGCGCCGTTGCGCAGGCACAGCGCGTCGCCGAGCAGGCCCTCGTCGGCGCACCGGACGGCGATCTCGGCGGCGAAGATGCCCTCGGCGATGAACGCGGGGGCGCCGGCCAGGTCGAGCGTGCGGGTGCCGACGCGGCCGTTGTCCGGGATCGAGTACACCGGCACCTCGGTGCGGCCGGTCTCGTGGAGGTCACGGATGGCGGCGACGGCCTGGTCGCGGTGCCAGGCGAGCGGCGAGTCCCAGTCGACCGCGCCGTCGGGCAGCAGCGGCAGGGTGGGGTCGTCGCCGTCCTTGTAGAAGTCGTCGAGCTGGAGCACCGGCAGGCCGCTGCGGCCGGCGAGCGAGGACTTCCCGGATCCGGAGGGGCCGGACAGCAGGACCACCCGGGCGCGGGTCGTCGGCACAGGGTTCAGCGGCTCGTCACTCACGGGACACCAGTCTGACGCATCCGGGCCCGATGCCGAAACCGGTCGGACTACACCGGTTCCGCCGCGGCCGGCGCGGCCAACGCGGCGTGCAGCAGCGGGAGGTGGGCGGTGTCGGTCTGGAGGTAGACCAACGGGCCGGGCCCGGGCGGCCGGTAGGCGGTGGCCGCCCAGTCCTGGTCGTGCCAGACCTCGGGCTCGGGCTCGTGGAACTCGCCGCCGGCAGCGAGCTCCAGGCGCAGGGCGGATGAGGCGAAGGTCACGGTCGCGGAGGCGGGGGTGATCAGCAGCCGGCCGTTGACGTAGCCCGCGTCCTCGCCGGGGCGGTCGACGCGCGCCGAGCAGGGGATCCGGGCGGGCCGTCCGGCGGCCAGCCGGCGCCGGGTGCGGGCGAGCCGCAGCCGGCGGACGAAACCGTCCGCGAACAGCGCCATGAGCTCGCCCAGGACCTCGCCCATCGGGTCTCCTCTCCCGTCCTGCCGTCCCTTCCCAGTGTCCGGACGGGCCGGCCGGGCCGGGAGCGCCGAAGGGATCGTCCCGGTGCGACCAAAGTCGTCGGCCGGGCGGACGGCGGGGGCGGCCCCGGCACGGCCGTGAACGCCGACGGACCCGCACCAGGGGGGGAGAGGTGCGGGTCCGTCCTATGACCGTCCGGGCCCTGGGGGGGAGAGGGCACTGGGGACGGCCAGTCTGTGGAGTTGTTACTCGATGTCGACGGAGAGTCAGATCCCCATCGGGTGCCAGACCGTCTTCGTCTCCAGGAAGGAGAGTAGCCGGTCGGTACCGGGAGCATTGGTCCAGTCCTGGGCGAACGGGTCCAGCTCCGGACGGACCACCCGCTTCAGGGTATCCGCGGCGGCGGCCTCCAGGGCGGGCGCCGCGCCGGGACCGTCGGCCGCGATGGCGCCGGTGAGGTCCACGGCGTTGACGTCCTGGTGCGAGGCCAGGGTCGGCGCGATGTCCGCGGTGCGGCCCGAGATGATGTTGACCACGCCGCCCGGGACGTCCGAGGTGGCGAGCACCTCGCCCAGCGACAGGGCCGGCAGCGGGGCGTCCGCGGCGGCGGCGACCACGACCGTGTTGCCGGTGGCGATCGCCGGGGCGATCACCGAGACCAGGCCGAGCAGCGAGTGCCCGTACCCGGCCTGCGGGGCGACGATCCCGACCACGCCGGTCGGCTCGGGGGTCGACAGGTTGAAGAACGGTCCGGCGACCGGGTTGGCGCCGCCCGCGATCTGGGCGACCTTGTCCGTCCAGCCCGCGTACCAGACCCAGCGGTCGATCGCGGCGTCCACCAGCGCGGCGGCCTTCTTCGGGCCGACGCCCTCGGAGACGGCCACCTCGGCGGCGAACTGCTCGCGCCGGCCCTGCAGCATCTCGGCCACCCGGTACAGCACCTGGCCGCGGTTGTACGCGGTGGTGCCGGCCCAGCCCTTGACCGCCGCGCGGGCGGCCAGGACGGCGTCCCGGGTGTCCTTGCGGGTGCCCAGCGGGGCGTTGGCGAGCCACTCGCCCTTTGCGTCGGTCACCTCGTACACCCGCCCGCTCTCGGAGCGCGGGAACTTCCCGCCGACGTACAGCTTGTAGGTCTTGAGGACGTCAAGACGCGCAACGACATCAGACATCGAGGTAGGCCTCCAGACCGTGGCGGCCACCCTCGCGGCCGTAACCCGACTCCTTGAAGCCGCCGAACGGCGAGGTCGGGTCGAACTTGTTGAAGGTGTTGGCCCAGACCACACCGGCCTTGAGCCTGTTGGCCATCCAGAGGATGCGCGAGCCCTTCTCCGTCCAGATGCCGGCGGAGAGGCCGTACGGGGTGTTGTTGGCCTTCGCGACCGCCTCCTCGGGGGTGCGGAAGGTCAGCACCGACAGGACCGGGCCGAAGATCTCCTCCTGGGCGATCCGGTGGGCCTGGCTGACGCCGGTGAACAGGGTCGGCTTGAACCAGAAGCCGGTGCCCGGGAGTTCGCAGGCCGGCGACCAGCGCTCGGCGCCCTCGGCCTCGCCGGCCTCGGTCAGCGCGGTGATCCGGGCCAGCTGCTCGGCCGAGTTGATGGCGCCGATGTCGGTGTTCTTGTCCAGCGGGTCGCCGACCCGCAGGGTGCCCATCCGGCGCTTCAGGGCGTCCAGCAGCTCGTCCTGGACCGACTCCTGGACCAGCAGGCGCGAACCCGCACAGCAGACGTGGCCCTGGTTGAAGAAGATGCCGTTGACGATGCCCTCGACGGCCTGGTCGATCGGCGCGTCGTCGAAGACGATGTTGGCCGCCTTGCCGCCCAGCTCCAGCGAGAGCTTCTTGCGGGTGCCGGCCAGCTGCTTGGCGATCGCCCGGCCGACCGGGGTCGAGCCGGTGAAGGCGACCTTGTTGACGTCCGGGTGCGCGGTGAGCGCGGCGCCGGTGCGGCCGTCACCGGTGACGATGTTGACGACGCCCTTCGGCAGACCGGCCTGGCGGCAGATCTCGGCGAAGCGCAGCGCGGTCAGCGGGGTGGTCTCGGCCGGCTTCAGGACGACCGTGTTGCCGGTCGCCAGGGCGGGCGCGATCTTCCACGCCAGCATCAGCAGCGGGAAGTTCCACGGGATGACCTGGCCGGCCACGCCCAGCGGCTTCGGGGCCGGGCCGTAGCCGGCGAAGTCGAGCTTGTCGGCCCAGCCCGCGTAGTAGAAGAAGTGCGCGGCGACCAGCGGCAGGTCGACGTCGCGGGTCTCGCGGATCGGCTTGCCGTTGTCGATCGACTCCAGCACGGCCAGCTCGCGGCTGCGCTCCTGGATGATCCGGGCGATCCGGAACAGGTACTTGGCGCGCTCGCTGCCCGGCAGCGCCGACCAGTCGGCGAACGCCTTGCGGGCGGCGGCGACCGCGCGGTCGACGTCCTCGTCGGTGCCCTGGGCGAACTCGGCGAGCACCTGCTCGGTGGCCGGGTTGACCGTCTTCAGCGCCTCGCTGCCGGAGGAGTCGACGAACTCGCCGCCGATGAAGTGGCCGTAGGAGGTGGCGATGTCGCCCGCGGCGGCGGGGGACTCGGGGGCCGGGGCGTAGGCGAAGAGGCCGGAGGCCTTCACCGGCTCCTCGATGTTCTTCTTCTTGGCCATGGTGATCAGTCCACCGTCACGTAGTCGGGGCCGGAGTAGCGGCCGGTGGCGAGCTTCTGGCGCTGCATCAGCAGGTCGTTGAGCAGGCTGGAGGCGCCGAAGCGGAACCAGTGCGGGCTCAGCCAGTCGTCGCCGAGGGTCTCGTTGACCATCACCAGGTACTTCATGGCGTCCTTGGTGGTCTTGATGCCACCGGCGGGCTTCACGCCGACCTGGACGCCGGTCTGCGCGCGGAAGTCGCGCACGGCCTCCAGCATCAGCAGGGTGACCGGCGGGGTCGCGTTGACGGCGACCTTGCCGGTGGAGGTCTTGATGAAGTCGGCACCGGCCAGCATCGCGAGCCAGGAGACGCGGCGCACGTTGTCGTACGTCTGGAGCTCGCCGGTCTCGAAGATGACCTTGAGGTGGGCGTAGCTGCCGTCGGCGCGCTTGCACGCCTCCTTGACGGCGACGATCTCGTTGAAGACGTCGAGGTAGCGGCCGGAGAGGAAGGCGCCCCGGTCGATCACCATGTCGATCTCGTCGGCACCGGCGGCGACCGCGTCGGCGGTGTCGGCGAGCTTCACCGGGAGGGCCGCGCGGCCGGCCGGGAAGGCGGTGGCGACGGAGGCGACCTGGATGTCGGTGCCCCGCAGGGCGTCCTTCGCGGTGGCGACCATGTCCGGGTAGACACAGATGGCGGCCACGCGGGGGGTGGACGGGTCGGAGGGGTCGGGGGTCCTGCCCTTGGCGCACAGTGCGCGCACCTTGCCGACCGTGTCCGCGCCCTCCAGCGTGGTCAGGTCGATCATCGAGATCGCCAGGTCGATGGCGTAGGCCTTCGCCGTGGTCTTGATCGAGCGGGTACCGAGGGTGGCGGCACGCGCCTCCAGGCCGACCTGGTCGACGCCGGGCAGGCCGTGCAGGAAGCGGCGGAGCGAGGCCTCGGACGCCGCAACGTCCGCGAGGCCGCTGCCCGCAACGCCGGGGGCATTGGCTGCAACAGTGGACATAGTCACCAGACCAGCATATCTACGCGCGTAGTCGACCGCTAGAGGGCCTTGCTTTCGTGGCCGGACCGAGATCTCGGGGGCGGGGGAGGGGCGCGCGGTGGCGGTGGGAGCGGATGGGGGCGGCTTGGGCGGGGAGAGGGGACGGCCCGGGCGAGAGCCATGGGCGAGAGAGGGGCGCGCGGGGCCGTTCGGGGGCGCGCAGCCGCCGGCGGGCGGGCCGGGAGCCTCCCCGGCAACCGATGCCCTACCGAGACCTCTTCCCGGGAGGCATGGGGCAGAATCGTCGGCATGACCGATTCCGACGGCAAGCCCCACCAGGGCCCCGCCGCCCCCGACGGGGAACCCGGGTACGCGGACCGCGTGTACCGCTCGGTTCCCGGTGTGATCTCCGGCGTGCTGCTGCTGGCCGTCGCGGCGTGGCTGATCGGCGACGCCGCCCTGAACGGGACCGGGAAGACGCCCGCCGTGTCGCTCGCGGCCGTGCCGGTGTTCGCCTTCCCGGTGATCGCCTACACGCTGCGCCCGGCGGTGCTGGCCAACGACCGGCGGCTGGTGGTGCGCAACCCGTGGCGCACGATCACCGCGCCGTGGGCCGCGGTGGACGCGCTGCGCGCCGGGTACTCGGTCGAGCTGCTCGCCGAGGGCAGGAAGTTCCAGGTGTGGGCCGTTCCGGTGTCGTTGCGCCAGCGCAAGCGCGCCAACCGGGTCCGGGCCCGCGGCGGCGCCCCCGAGCACACCTCCCGGATGGGGATGGTCTTCGGCGGCGGTGGCGGCGCGTCCGCCGGCTCGCCGGTGGCGGGCTCCTCCGACCCGACCCGGGCCTGGTCCGACCAGGTGACCTCGGTGCTCCAGGAGATGGCCGAACGCAACGCCTCCCGTCCGGACGCCGCCGGGCCGATCGTCGTGCGGTGGTGCTGGTGGGTGATCGCGCCGACGCTGCTCGGCCTGGCCGCGCTGATCACGGTGATCGTCGTCTGAGCCCTCTGGTGCGTCGAGCGGCCCGCCGGACTCTCCGGCGGGCCGCAACGCCCGCGGGAAAGCGGCCCCTCCGCCTTCCCCCCATCCGGTCGGGGGGCCGGTGCGGGACCACCGG
>NZ_JBHWGV010000020.1:83885-101894 GCF_042732955.1 Kitasatospora sp. NPDC059747
GCGCGCCCCCGCGCCGAGCGCCGGGGCCGGCCTGGCCGCGGTGTGCCCGCGGCCCGGCGCGGGGCGCGGGGCCGCCCGCGGGCCCCCCCGGGGGGGGCCGCTCCGGCACGGGGAAGTCGGCCCGTCCGGCTTCCCGCGAGCGGGTCGGGGGGCCGGAGCGCGACCACGGGTGTGCCGGTCAGCGGCCCAACTGGGCGGCCAGGACGTCGATGGCCTTCTTCGACTCGGCGAGCCCGGCGCCCGTCCGTTCGCGGTAGACCTTGATCGCGTTGATCAGCTTGCCGCGCTGCACGTACGCGACCACCTCCGGCATCGTCCGGGGGTCGCGGGACGCCACGGCCGGGGGCAGGCCCTCCGGGCGGGGGTAGCGGATGCCGAAGTGGCCGATGATGGCGTCGAGTTTGGCCTCGATGGCCGCGAGTCGCTGCTCGGTGCTCACCGCGTCGGATGTGTCCATGCGTGGAGCCTATGGCAGCCGGTCGGCCCCGGCGGAGGCCGGATACCGCACGAGCGCCCCTGACGGGAGGCGCTCGTGCGGTATCCGGGACGGTGTCAGCCGTCGATGCCCGCGGCCACGGCCAGGTCGCGCTTGACGGCATCGAGCAGCTCGGCGGCCCGCACCCGGGCGCCGGCCAGGTCGGCGGCCGAGGCGACCGGGAGGACGACCTCCAGGTAGCACTTCAGCTTGGGCTCGGTGCCGGACGGCCGGACCACGATCCGCGCGGAGCGGACGGCGTCGCCGGCCAGGTAGTAGCGCAGCCCGTCGGTGGGCGGCAGCTCGGCCGAGCCGGCGGTCAGGTCGTCGGCCCGGGCGACGCTCAGGCCGGCCAGGACGGTCGGCGGCTGCTCGCGCAGGCGGGCCATCGCGGCGCCGATCAGCGACAGGTCCTGCACGCGGACGGAGAGCTGGTCGGTGGCGTGCAGGCCGTGCTCCAGCGCCAGGTCGTCCAGCAGGTCGCTCAGGGTGCGGCCGGACTTCTTGAGGGTCGCGGCCAGCTCGGCGACCAGCAGGGCGGCTGTGATGCCGTCCTTGTCGCGGACGCCCTCGGGGTCGACGCAGTAGCCGAGCGCCTCCTCGTAGCCGTAGCGCAGGCCGTCGGCGCGGGCGATCCACTTGAAGCCGGTGAGCGTCTCGGCGTACCCGAGACCGGCCGCCTCGGCGATCCGGCCCAGCAGGGTGGCGGAGACGATCGTGGTGGCGAAGGTGCCTTCGGCCTTCTTGGCGACCAGGGCCGAGCCGAGCAGCGCGCCGACCTCGTCGCCGCGCAGCATGCGCCAGCCGGAGGTGCCGTTGCCGCTGCCGGCCGCGTTGGCGTTGACCGGGACGGCCACCGCGCAGCGGTCGGCGTCCGGGTCGTTGGCGATGACGATGTCCGGGCCGACCTGGGCGGCGGTGCGGAAGGCGAGGTCCATCGCCCCCGGCTCCTCCGGGTTGGGGAACGCCACGGTCGGGAAGTCCGGGTCCGGCTCGGCCTGTTCGGCGACCACGGTGGGCGCGGCGAAGCCGGCCTCGCGGAAGGCGGCGAGCAGGGTGTCGCGGCCGACGCCGTGCATCGGGGTGTAGACGACGTCGAGGTCGCGCGGGCCGTGCTGGTCGACGATCGACGCGGCACGGGCCAGGTACGCCTCGATGACGTCCTCGCCGAGCACCTCCCAGCCGTCCTCCGCGCGCGGGACGTCGTCCAGGGAGCCGATCGCGTCGATCTCGGCGGCGATGCCGGCGTCGGCCGGCGGGACGATCTGCGAGCCGTCGCCCAGGTAGACCTTGTAGCCGTTGTCCTGCGGCGGGTTGTGGCTCGCGGTGACGGTGACGCCGGCGGCGGCGCCCAGGTGGCGGATCGCGAAGGCGAGCACCGGGGTGGGCAGCGGGCGGGGCAGCAGCGCGGCGCGCAGGCCGGCGCCGACCACGACGGCGGCGGTGTCGCGGGCGAAGTCGTACGACTTGTGGCGGGCGTCGTAGCCGATGACGACGAGGTCGCCGAGGCCCTGCGCCTTCACGTACGCGACCAGGCCGGCGGCGGCCCGGATGACGACGGCGCGGTTCATCCGCATCGGGCCGGCGCCGAGTTCGCCGCGCAGGCCGGCGGTGCCGAACTGGAGCCGGTCGGCGAAGCGCTCGGTGAGCTCGGCCCAGGCGAGCTTGCCGTCCTCGTCGGCCGCCGGGTCCTCGGCGCGCGCCAGCAGCGCGGTGAGCTCCTCGCGGGTCTGCGGGTCGGGGTCCTCGGCCAGCCAGGCCCGGGTCCGGGCGATGAGGTCGGGGTTGGGTGCCTGCGTCATGGCGGCTGCTCCATCGGGAAGTACGTCGGTGTGTCGGCCGGAGGGTTCCGCAAAGAAGGTGTGCGCATGCGGACGGGGCCCGCGGGCGGGTGTGATCAGCGGGATCACGGCCGCCCGCGGGCCCCGTCGTTCATGATTGTGCGCCGTGCGGGGTCAGATCCGCTCCAGGACCTTGCTCAGCAGCTCGCCCATGCGCTCGGCCGAGGCCTTGCCGGCCTCCAGGACCTCTTCGTGGTTGAGCGGCTCGCCGGTGATGCCCGCGGCCAGGTTGGTGACCAGCGAGATGCCGAGCACCTCGGCGCCGGCCTCGCGGGCGGCGATGGCCTCCAGGGTGGTGGACATGCCGACCAGCTCGCCGCCGATCACCCGGGCCATGTTGACCTCGGCCGGGGTCTCGTAGTGCGGGCCGCGGAACTGCACGTAGACGGCCTCGTCCAGGGACGGGTCGACCTCGCGGCACAGGGCGCGCAGGCGCTTGGAGTACAGGTCCGTGAGGTCGACGAAGTTGGCGCCGACGATCGGGGAGTCCGCGGTCAGGTTGATGTGGTCGCTGATCAGCACCGGCTGACCGGGGACCCAGCCCTCGCGGAGACCGCCGCAGCCGTTGGTCAGGACGATGGTCCCGCAGCCGGCCGCGGCGGCGGTGCGCACGCCGTGGACCACGGTGGCCACGCCGTGGCCCTCGTAGTAGTGGTTGCGGCCGAGGAAGATCAGGGCGCGCTTGTCGCCGATCTTCACCGAGCGGATCTTGCCGGCGTGGCCGGCGACGGCGGGGGCGGGGAAGCCCGGGAGCTCGGTGACCGGGAACTCGGCCACGGTCTCGCCGAGGGCGTCGGCGGCCGGCACCCAGCCGGAGCCCATCACCAGGGCGACGTCGTGGCGCTCGGCACCGGTCAGCTCGCGCAGGCGCGCGGCGGCGGCCTGGGCGGCGGCGTAGGGGTCGGCGGAGACGACCGACTGAGGAGTAGCGTTCACGGATCCGAGGATAGACGGGAATCGGCTACGCGCGTAGAAAATCCGGCGCGGCTTGCCGGATCGTTACCCGGTTGACCCGAAAGCACAGCTCGGTGCCGCTTTTCGGGTGACCGGCCTCGTCGGTATCGACAGTTCCGCACCGCCCTCCGGTGGTCCCCGGGGTGTCCCGCGCGGCGGGTCAGCAGGGCCGGCGGCGGAGGTCCATCACGTAGTCGTCCGGGGCGCCGGCGCTCTCCGCCGCGTCGGCGATCAGGCCGAGGTAGCGGGCCGCGGGCAGGCCGCCCTCGTAGTCGTTGAGGACGTACGTCCAGACCGGGATGTCGCCGTCCAGGGTGTGCGCGCGCAGCCGGATCTTGCGGTAGATGCCGAGCTGGACGCCCTCCCAGCGGTCCAGGCCCTCCTCGTCCATCGGCGCGATCTCGTAGAGGGAGACGAAGACCTGGTCCTTCTCGTCCTCGACGACGGTGGCCAGCGAGCCCTCCCAGCCGAGCTGTTCGCCGCCGAAGGTGAGCCGCCAGCCGTCCAGCCAGCCGGTTCCGCGCAGTGGGGAGTGCGGGGCGCGGCGGGTCATCTGCCGGGCATCGAGGTTCGTGGCATACGCGGCGTAAAGGGGCATGCGGGCCAGACTACGGCGACTGGGGGATCGCACAGAAGCCCGTACCCCGGCGTGGCAGTGCTCTGGGCGTGCGGGACAATGGTGAGCGTGACTCGGATCGTGATCATCGGTGGCGGACCCGGCGGCTATGAGGCGGCTCTCGTCGCCGCTCAGCTCGGCGCGGAGGTGACCGTCGTCGACCGCGACGGTCTGGGCGGATCGGCGGTGCTCACGGACTGCGTTCCGTCGAAGACGCTGATCGCGACCGCGGAGGTGATGACCACCTTCGACAGCTCCTACGACGAGCTCGGGATCACCGTCGCCCGGGACGGGGCCGCGCGCGAGCACGGCGACAAGGTCGTCGGCGTGGACCTGGGCAAGGTCAACCGCCGTGTGAAGCGACTGGCGATCGCCCAGTCCCACGACATCACCCAGTCGGTCACCCGTGCCGGTGTCACCGTGCTGCGCGGCCGGGGCCGGCTCGGCGCCGGCGGGCAGGCCGTGGACGGCTCCCGCGAGGTGCTCGTGGACGCCCCCGACGGCACCGTGCACTCGCTGCGCGCCGACGCGGTGCTGATCGCGACCGGCGCCCACCCGCGCGAGCTGCCGGACGCGCAGCCGGACGGTGAGCGGATCCTGACCTGGACCCAGGTGTACGACCTGGAGGAGCTGCCGCGCGAGCTGATCGTGGTCGGCTCCGGTGTCACCGGCGCCGAGTTCGCCGGTGCCTACCAGGCGCTGGGCTCCAAGGTGACCCTCGTGTCCAGCCGCGACCGGGTGCTGCCGGGCGAGGACCCGGACGCCGCCGAGGTGCTGGAGGACGTCTTCCGCCGCCGCGGCATGAACGTCATGGGCCGCTCGCGGGCCGAGAGCGCCAAGAGGATCGGCGACCGGGTCGAGGTCACCCTCGCCGACGGCAAGGTGATCGAGGGCACGCACTGCCTGATGGCGGTCGGCTCGATCCCCAACACGGCCGAGATGGGCCTGGAGGAGGCCGGGGTCAAGCTCAACGACTGGGGCCAGATCCAGGTCGACCGGGTCTCGCGCACCAGCGCCCCGGGCGTCTACGCGGCCGGCGACTGCACCGGCGTCTTCATGCTCGCCTCGGTGGCGGCCATGCAGGGCCGGATCGCGATGTACCACGCGCTCGGCGACGCGGTGCAGCCGCTCAACCTGAAGACCGTCGCCTCCAACGTCTTCACCGACCCGGAGATCGCCACCGTCGGCTACACCGCCGCCGACGTGCAGTGCGGCAAGATGGACGCGGTCGAGGTCAAGCTGCCGCTGCGCGGCAACCCGCGGGCGAAGATGCAGGGCATCCGGGACGGCTTCGTGAAGCTGTTCTGCCGTCCGGGCACCGGCATCGTGGTCGGCGGCGTCGTGGTCGCCCCGCGCGCGAGCGAGCTGATTCACTCGATCTCCCTCGCGGTGGACGCCAATCTGACCGTCGAACAGGTGGCCAGCGCCTTCACCGTCTACCCGTCGGTGTCCGGCTCGACCGCCGAGGCCGCCCGGCAGCTGCACATCCGCAAGCGGGCCGAGGGCGAATCCTGAGCATCCGGCGCACAGTTGGGGGCGGTCACCGATCGGTGGCCGCCCTTTTCGCGCGCGCGGCCCTCACCCGGACGGCGGGCGCAGTCCCGGGTCATTGACGGCGCGTATTGTACGGTCACGCGCCGCTCGTGCGTGAGCATTTCCCGCTACTAGCTGCAAACGCCTGAAAGCAGACGGTCACGCAGGTTACCGTCGGTTCTGTGTTTGCAGCAGAACGTCGCCAGTTGATCCTCGAAATGGTGCGCGCCAACGGAGCGGTCTCGCTCCGGGAGTTGGCCCGCGTCGTCCAGACCTCCGAAGTGACCGTGCGCCGGGACGTACGGGCGCTGGAGGCAGAAGGGCTCCTCGACCGCCGGCACGGCGGCGCGGTGCTCCCCGGCGGCTTCAGCCGCGAACCCGGTTACCCGCAGAAGACCCACCTCTCCGCGGCCGAGAAGAGCGCCATCGCGGACCTCGCCGCCGGGCTGGTGGAGGAGGGCGACGCGGTCGTCGTCGGCGCCGGCACCACCACCCAGGAGCTGGCCCGCCGGCTCGCCCGGGTGCCCGGCCTGACCGTGGTCACCAACTCGCTGCTCGTCGCCCAGGCGCTGGCGCACGCCAACCGGGTGGAGGTGGTGATGACCGGCGGCACCCTGCGGGGCTCCAACTACGCGCTGGTCGGCAGCGGTGCCGAGCAGTCGTTGCACGGGCTGCGGGTGTCCAAGGCCTTCATCTCCGGTAGCGGGCTCACCGCCGACCGCGGGCTGTCCACCACCAACATGCTGTCCGCGAGCGTGGACCGGGCGCTGGTGCAGTCGGCCGCCGAGGTCATCGTCCTCGCCGACCACACCAAGCTCGGCGCGGACACCATGTTCCAGACCGTGCCCACCGAGACCATCACCCGGCTGGTCACCGACGAGCACGCGACCTCGGACGACGCCTCGGCGCGCGAGCTGGACGCCCTCGCCGACTGCGGGGTGCAGATCGACCTGGCGCCGCTCGGCGCCGCCCCCAGCGGGGACGCCCCGGTGCACGGCACCGGCAGCGGGCCCGTCCACCAGACCCAGCCCGGCCCGCTGCCGCGCCGGGCCGCCCCGCCGCCCGGTGGCGCCCCGCTGCCCGGCCAGCGCCGGCCCGGGGCGCACGGCGGCCCGGCCGGGCCGGGCGGGATGCAGGTCCGGCTGGCCGAACTGGGCGTCCCGCGCGGGCGGTGACACCTGCGGGTGAAACGCGACCGGTCCGCACACCCGCGGGGGGCGTACGGACCGGTCGGTTGACGGAGTGTCAGTCCTTGATCTCGCAGAGCGCGGCGCCGCTGCTGACGCTCGCGCCGACCTCGGCCTTGAGGCCGACGACGGTGCCGGCCTTGTGGGCGTTGAGGGGCTGCTCCATCTTCATCGCCTCCAGGACGACGATGAGTTCGCCCTCGGCGACGACCTGGCCCTCCTCGACGGCGACCTTGACGATCGTGCCCTGCATCGGCGAGGCCAGCGTGTCACCGCTGACGGCCGAGCCGGCCTTCTTCGCGCCCACCCGGCGCTTGGCCTTGGCCGCACCCGTCGCGCCCGCGGCGGGGGCCGCCGAGACGCCGAGGGAGGACGGCAGGGAGACCTCGATCCGCTTGCCGCCGACCTCGACGACGACGGTCTCGCGGCCCTCGGCCTCCTCGCCCTCGCCGGGCGCGCCGGCGAACGGGGGGATGGTGTTGTCGAACTCGGTCTCGATCCAGCGGGTGTAGATCGTGAACGGGCCCTCGCTGCCGTGCACCTCGGGCGCGAACGCCGGGTCGGTGACGACGGCCTGGTGGAACGGGATGGCGGTGGCCATGCCCTCCACCTTGAACTCGTTCAGCGCGCGCCGGGCGCGCTCCAGGGCCTGCTTGCGGTCGCGGCCGGAGACGATCAGCTTGGCCAGCAGCGAGTCCCAGGCGGGGCCGATGACCGAGCCGGTCTCGACGCCCGAGTCCAGGCGCACGCCCGGGCCGGACGGCGGGGCGAACAGCGTCACCGTGCCGGGGGCGGGCAGGAAGCCGCGGCCCGGGTCCTCGCCGTTGATGCGGAACTCGAAGGAGTGGCCGCGCACCTCGGGGTCGCCGTAGCCGAGCTCCTCGCCGTCGGCGATGCGGAACATCTCGCGGACCAGGTCGATGCCGGTGACCTCCTCGGTCACCGGGTGCTCGACCTGCAGACGGGTGTTGACCTCCAGGAAGGAGATCGTGCCGTCCAGCGCGACGAGGAACTCGCAGGTGCCGGCGCCGACGTAGCCGGCCTCCTTGAGGATGGCCTTGGACGCGCGGTACAGCTCGGCGTTCTGCTCGGGGGTGAGGAACGGCGCGGGGGCCTCCTCGACGAGCTTCTGGTGGCGGCGCTGCAGCGAGCAGTCGCGGGTGGAGACCACCACGACGTTGCCGTGCTTGTCCGCCAGGCACTGGGTCTCGACGTGACGCGGGTTGTCGAGGTAGCGCTCGACGAAGCACTCGCCGCGGCCGAACGCCGCGACGGCCTCGCGCACGGCCGACTCGTACAGCTCGGGGATCTCCTCCAGCGTACGGGCGACCTTGAGGCCGCGGCCGCCGCCGCCGAAGGCCGCCTTGATCGCGACCGGGAGACCGTGCTCCCGGGCGAACGTGACGACCTCGTCCGCCCCGGAGACCGGGTCGGGGGTGCCGGCGACCAGCGGGGCACCGGCGCGCTGCGCGACGTGACGGGCGGTGACCTTGTCACCGAGGTCGCGGATGGCCTGCGGGGGCGGGCCGATCCAGGTCAGACCCGCGTCGAGGACGGCCTGGGCGAACTCCGCGTTCTCCGACAGGAAGCCGTAACCGGGGTGGACCGCGTCCGCGCCCGAGTCCTCGGCGGCCTTCAGGACCTTCGCGATGTCCAGGTAGCTGGTGGCCGGGGTGTCACCGCCCAGCGCGTAAGCCTCGTCGGCCGCGCGCACGTGCAGCGCATCCCGGTCCGGCTCGGCGTAGACGGCGACGCTGGCGATACCGGCGTCCGAGCAGGCCCGGGCGACGCGGACGGCGATTTCCCCGCGGTTGGCGATGAGCACCTTGCGCACTGTGGCTCCCTTCTTGAACCTCGTTGAGTTTATGGATTCCTGGGCAGTACCGGCGAGTAGCCCCAGGTTGTGAACTATCCCACACGGACGGTGATCTGTTTCGCGGGCCGGTGGACGGCCTCCCGGACGTCCGCGCAGGTGGGGCGGCCGGGGCGGGCGCGGCCCGGTGACGGCGCGGTCGTGGCGCGGCGGCGTGGCGGGCCGGTGGGCTTGGCCACACTCACGCGGTGGCCGGGGTCCGGGCGCTCCGGCGCAGGGCGTCGGCGGTGACGTCGGCGGCGACTTCGACGACATCGGGGCCGTAGGCCTTGGGGTTGACGACCTTGAGGACCAGCACGAAGGAGCCGTCCTCGGTGTGCCGCCGGGCGAGCTTGCGGTGGTTGGCGACCAGGTGGCGGACGGCGGCGTGGTTGGAGACGGCGGTCTGGCCCGCGACCAGGAAGGTCGGCCGGTCGCCGGCCGTCGGGTGCAGCCGGGCGAGCAGGGCGAAGGAATGGCCGCCGCCGGGCTCGGTCTCGTCCTCGTGCCGGAACTCCGTGCTGCCCACGGTCAGCACCGGCACGTGGCCGCCCGGGGCCGGGACGTACTCGACCCCCGGCAGCCAGGACGCCAGGTGGGCCGCCGTCCGTTCGTTGCTGCTCGGGCCGCCGATGCAGAACTCGCCCTTGTCCCCGAGGCCCTGGCGGACCTCGTCGTGCGCCACCAGCTCGGCCCGTGCGCCGCACTCCTTGACCAGCGCGGCCAGCTCCATCAGGGCGTACACGTCGTTGCGCGCGACGCTCCTCGAACTGGGCGCGGAGGCGTGCCGGTTCACCACGATCAGGCACTCGCCGCCGGCGGGAAGGCCGAAGAAGGCCCGCACCCGCTCCACCCTGCGGCGTCGCCGCAGGGCCTGGGCGAGCCAGCCGAGCCCGGCGCTGATGGCGCTCGCCACCAGGCCCAGTACGACGTTGAGCACGTTGTCGGTCATCGGCGCCGTCCCTCCCCGTTCGAAACGGCGGACAGCCTAGCCGGGGGCGCCCGTCCGGACCATTGACGGTGCAGCGGGAGGTCCCTAGCGTTCGCCAAATGACGGTAAAGACGGGGAAGTTGGGTGTCGCGGCGGCCGTACTGGCGGTGCTCGTGGCGGCGGGGTGCCAGAGCGTGGGATCGAGGGTGTCGCCCAGTGCGCCGACCTCGACGGCGGATCCGGCGCGAAGATTCGGGTGCCTCACCGAGGAACAGAACCGGACGGGCAGCATCAACGTGCCGGCCGTGTCCGGGGTGCGGCCCGGGTACTTCCAGCAGTCGGACGCCGGAACGGCCAAGGTCGCGCTGTTCTTCTCGCACCAGCTCGGCGGTTCGATCTGCGACTGGGTGCCCTACCTGAAGGCCTTCACCGCGGCCGGGTACGCCGTGCTCGCCACCGAGGAGCCGGGCAGCCCGGCGCGGGACGTCCCGGCGGCGCTGACCTGGCTGGGCGGGAAGGGCATCACCAAGGCGGTCCTGATCGGCGCCTCCAAGGGCGGCACCGGCTCGCTGGAGGCCGCGGCCGAGCGGTCGACCCCGCTGCCGGTGGCGGCGGTGGTCTCACTGAGCGGCCCGGCCAACTACGAGGGGGACCGCGCGCTCGTCGCGGTGGCGAAGATCAAGGCCCCGGTGTTCTTCGCGGCGGAGCAGGACGACTCGCCGTTCGCGGGCGACGCCAAGGACCTGTACGCGACCTCGGTGTCGCCCGCGAAGACCCTCAAGATCTACCCGGGCTCCCGGCACGGCGCCGACCTGCTCGCCGACGGCGCCCTGAACGACGTCCTGGCCTTCCTGGCGCAGAACGTCCCGGCGCAGTGAGTGCGGACCGGCCGGTGGCCCGGAGGTCCGCCCGGGCCGTCAGACCCAGAGGTCGACCAGCCGGACGCCGAGGTCGGCCAGCAGGGTGCGCAGCAGCGGCAGCGAGAGGCCGATGACGTTGCCCGGGTCGCCGTCGATGCCCTCGATGAACGGTGCGGAGCGGCCGTCCAGGGTGAACGCCCCGGCCACGTGCAGCGGTTCGCCGGAGGCGACGTAGGCGGCGACCTCGGCGTCGTCCGGGGTGCCGAAGCGGACGGTGGTGGAGGCGGTGGCCGAGGCCTGTTCGCCGGTCACGGTGTCGATGACGCAGTGGCCGGTGCGCAGCACGCCGGAGCGGCCGCGCATCGACTGCCAGCGGGCGAGCGCGTCGGCGGCGTCGGTGGGCTTGCCGAGGGCCCGTCCGTCGAGCTCCAGGACGGAGTCGCAGCCGATCACGAGCTCGCCGCCGGTGAGTTCGGCGGCGACCGCCTTGGCCTTGGCCTCGGCGAGGACGAGGGCGAGTTCGGCCGGGGTGGCGGCGGTGATGGCGTCCTCGTCGACGCCGCTGACCACCACGCGCGGGTCGAGGCCCGCCTGGCGCAGCAGCCCGAGGCGGGCGGGGGAGGCGGAGGCGAGGACGAGGGCGCGCTGGTCGGTCATGCCCACCAGGGTAGGGGGTCGTGGTGTCGGCCGTTCGGGTGAACGGTGGTCTTCGCAGGGTCTCCGGGGGCTGTCCGCGGGCTCTCCGTGAGGGTCGTCGCGAGGCTTTCCGCGAGGCTTTCCGCGAGGGTTCGCGGGAGGTCCTCGCGGGATCTTCGCGGGGCGCCGCGGTGGTCACAGCAGGAGCAGCACGGCGATCACGAGGAGGTAGGCGGCGAGCACACGGCCGGCGCGGTGCAGTTTCTCCTGCACCCGGCGGGCCTCGGGGGAGGGCTCGTCGCGGGGGTCTGACCAGAGCACCCTTCCAGGGTGCGCCGCGGGCCGGGCGGGGCGCCTGAGTATCCGTACTCAGGTTCCGGGCGATTCGGGCCGGAACTCCGGGCCGGTCCTTCGGGCCGGTCCTTCGGGCCGGAACGGAGCGCCTGTGGCAAGGGGCGGAGCGCCCACGACAAGGAAAGGAGTGGGGAGTCGGGCCGGCCGCCCTCCCACTACACGGGGTGTGGGGCGCGGGCGCATCCCCCCCACCCGGCGGGCCGCCCCGCCGTGAAGCGCGCCGGCGGCGCCGCCCGCGCGCCGGGGGGCCCCGCGCCCCCCCCCCCCCCACCCCCGCGGGGGGGGGGGGCGCCCCCCCCCCCCCCCCCACTCCTCAGGGTGTGCTGCGCGTGCTCAGCCCGCCCAGCCGGAGGTCCGCCAGGCGTTGACGCCGGGACGGACCGCGGGGCGGTGCAGACGGGCGCGGTCGTTCCACGGGGAGGCCGGGCCGACGCCCGCCCGGCGCGCCGCCTCGGCGGCGGCCTGCGCGGCGGCGGCCCGGGCCTGGACCACCGCCAGGACGGCGGCTAGCTCCTCGGGGGTCGGCTGCCCGTGCAGCACGTGGATCGGGGCCATGGCTCAATCCTCTCGCTACGGCCTTGTTCTGGGCAGTGGACCTACAGGGGGATGTTGCCGTGCTTCTTCGGCGGGAGCACCTCGCGCTTGCCGCGCAGCGCCCGCAGGCCGCGGACGATGTGGCGGCGGGTCTCGCTCGGCGCGATCACCGCGTCCACGTAGCCGCGTTCGGCCGCGAGGTACGGGTTGAGCAGGGTGTCCTCGTACGAGGCGATGAGCTCGGCCCGCTTCTCCTCGGCGGTGCCGGCGGCCTCGGCCTCGGCGATCTCGCGGCGGTGCAGGATGTTGACCGCGCCCTGCGCGCCCATGACCGCGATCTGGGCGGTCGGCCAGGCCAGGTTGAGGTCGGCGCCGAGGTGCTTGGAGCCCATGACGTCGTAGGCGCCGCCGAAGGCCTTGCGGGTGATCACGGTGATCAGCGGCACGGTGGCCTCGGCGTAGGCGTAGATCAGCTTGGCGCCGCGGCGGATGATGCCGTCCCACTCCTGCTCGGTGCCGGGCAGGAAGCCGGGCACGTCGACGAAGGTCAGCACCGGGACGTTGAAGCTGTCGCAGGTGCGGATGAAGCGGGCGGCCTTCTCGCTGGCGTTGATGTCCAGGCAGCCGGCCAGGTCCATCGGCTGGCTGCCGACGATGCCCACCGACTGGCCCTCGACCCGGGCGAAGCCGGTGATGATGTTGCCGGCGAACAGCGGCTGGGTCTCCAGGAACTCGCCGTCGTCGACGATGTGCTCGATCACCTTGCGCATGTCGTACGGCTGGTTCGCCGAGTCCGGCACGATCGTGTCGAGTTCGAGGTCCTCGTCGGTGATGTCGAGGTCCGCCTGCTCGGGGTAGGACGGCGGGTCCGAGAGGTTGTTGGAGGGCAGGTACGAGAGCAGGCTCTTGACGTACTCGATCGCCTCCTTCTCGTCCGTGGCCAGGTAGTGCGCGTTGCCCGACTTGGTGTTGTGGGTGCGCGCGCCGCCCAGCTCCTCCATGCCGACGTCCTCGCCGGTGACGGTCTTGATGACGTCCGGGCCGGTGATGAACATGTGCGAGGTCCGGTCGGCCATCACGACGAAGTCGGTGATCGCGGGGGAGTACACCGCGCCGCCGGCGCAGGGGCCCATGATCAGCGAGATCTGCGGGATCACGCCGGAGGCGTGCACGTTGCGGCGGAAGATCTCGCCGTACAGGCCGAGCGAGACCACGCCCTCCTGGATCCGGGCGCCGCCGGAGTCGTTGATGCCGATGACCGGGCAGCCGGTCTTCAGCGCGAAGTCCATGACCTTGACGATCTTCTCGCCGAAGACCTCGCCGAGGGAGCCGCCGAAGACGGTGAAGTCCTGGGCGAACACGGCGACCTGGCGGCCGTCGACGGTGCCGTAGCCGGTGACCACGCCGTCGCCGTACGGGCGGTTCTTCTCCTGCCCGAAGTTGGTCGAGCGGTGCCGGGCGAACTCGTCGAACTCGACGAAGGAGTCCTCGTCCAGCAGCTCCGCGACCCGCTCCCGGGCCGTCAGCTTGCCCTTGGCGTGCTGCTTCTCCACCGCCTTGGCGGAGCCGGAGTGCACCGCCTCGTCGATCCTGCGCCGCAGGTCGGCGAGCTTGCCCGCGGTGGTGTGGGGGTCGTACGGGGCCTCGGTCATTCCGGTGGCTCTCCCTGATCCTGGGCCGCGACCTGTTCGAGTGCGCGCGGACCGGAACGGGGGCCCGCACAGGAGGGCAGGGCGGCGCTGCGAACTACCGTTGGGTAGCGTAGCCAGCACGGAGGGCCAGACGTAACGCCCGGCCGTTATGGTCAGCGACACAGTTTTGTTGACGGCCGTTCTGCGGCACGATGGGACGGCGTGGGCCGTCGGGCCCGTCTAGGGTCGTTCCCATGAGCGCACCCGAGACCCCCCGCCGCAGTGGACTCCGCGGCTTCGGCCACGCCGGGCCGTCACCGTGGACCGACCTGGACCGCCCGCCGCTGGACGAGGACGCGCTGCGCCGGGACCTGGTGCTCCCGGGAGGGCTGTGGACCTCGCTCGACGTCGTCACCGAGACCGGCTCCACCAACACCGACCTCGCCGCCCGCGCCCTGGCCGGTGCGCCGCAGGGCGCCGTCCTGGTCGCCGAGGCGCAGAGCGCCGCGCGCGGGCGGCTGGACCGGCAGTGGACGGCGCCGCCGCGCTCGGGGCTGTTCCTCTCCGTCCTGCTGCGCCCCGAGGAGGTGCCGGTCGAGCGGTACGGCTGGCTGCCGATCCTGGTCGGCGTCGCCGTGGCCAGCACCCTGGACCGGGTCGCCGGCGTCGAGGTCGGGCTGAAGTGGCCCAACGACCTCCAGGTCGAGGTCGACGGCGCCGAGCGCAAGCTCGGCGGCATCCTGACCGAACTGAGCGGCGGCGCCGTCGTCGCCGGGGTCGGCCTCAACGTCACGCTGCGCGAGGAGGAGCTGCCCGTCCCCACCGCCGCCTCGCTCGCCCTGGCCGGCGCCGCCGTCACCGACCGCTCCACCCTGCTGCGCGCCCTGCTGCGCGAGTTCGCCGAGCTCTACGGCGACTGGACGGCCGCCGCCGGCGACCCGCACGCGAGCGACCTGCTCCGCGCCTACGTCGACCGCTGCACCACGCTCGGCCGCCAGGTCAAGGTGCACCTGCCGGGCGACACCGAGCTCACCGGGGAGGCCGTGGCGATCGACGGCGACGGGCGGCTGGTGGTTCGTACGCCGGAGGGCGCGCGCCGTGCGGTGGGCGCGGGGGACGTCGTCCACGTGCGCCCCGAACCCCGCTGAACGGCATCTTCACCTCTCCTTGACCCGGGCGGATGCCCCGGATCACGCGATTCCGTGCGAACATTCCACCTGGCAGCGGTGTGAGGCGCGCCACTGTCCGCCCGGGTGGCGGGCGGGCGCCCGGACAGGTAGGACACGAGGCAAGTGCGGCGACCGCACGGGGACGGACCGGTGGCAGAGGACGGCAGCAACGGCGGGACGGCGGACAGCCACGACCAGACGGTCGCGCTCGAACTCGAACGCCTGATCCTGGACGCACCGCGCCGCTACACCCCCTACCAGGCCGCGAGGGCCGCCGACGTCCCGATGGAGCTGGCCACCCGCTTCTGGCGGGCGATGGGCTTCCCCGACATCGGACAGTCCCGGGCCCTCACCGACGGTGACGTGATCGCGCTGCGCCGGCTGGCCGGACTGGTCGAGTCCGGCCTGCTCAGCGAGTCGATGGCGATCCAGGTGGCCCGCTCCACCGGGCAGACCACGGCGCGGCTGGCCGGCTGGCAGATGGACACCTTCCTGGAGAACCTCACCCAGTCCGTCGAGCCGGGCCTCACCCGCGCCGAGGTCGCCTACCCACTGGTCGAGCTGCTGCTGCCCGAGCTGGAGCAGTTCCTCGTCTACGTCTGGCGGCGCCAGCTGGCCGCCGTCACCGGGCGGGTCGTGCAGGCCGCCGAGGACCACGAGATCACCAGCGGCCGGCTCGCCGTCGGCTTCGCCGACCTGGTCGGCTTCACCCGCCTCTCCCGGCGGCTGGAGGAGGAGGAACTCGGCGAGCTCGTCGAGACCTTCGAGAACACCTGCTCCGACCTGATCGCCGGGCAGGGCGGCCGGGTCATCAAGACCCTCGGCGACGAGATCCTCTACGTCTCCGAGGACCCGGTGACCGCCGCCGAGATCGCGCTCGGCCTGATCGACGCGCTCGCCGAGGACGAGACCATCCCCGCGCTGCGGGTCGGCATGGCCTTCGGCACCGTGACCTCCCGGATGGGCGACGTCTTCGGCACCACCGTCAACCTGGCCAGCCGGCTCACCTCCATCGCGCCCAAGGACGCCGTGCTGATCGACGGCGAGTTCGCCGCCGCGCTGGAGCAGAACGGCAGTGTCGCCCCGCCCGACGCGGACGGGCCCGGCCTCGCCGAGGCGCTCTCGGCCGCCGCCGGGATGCCCGCCTCCGGGCTTCCGCTGCCCTCGCCGGACTCCGGGCACCGCTTCCACCTGCAGCCGATGTGGCGGCGGCCGGTCCGGGGGCTCGGGCTGGTCGAGCCGTGGCTGCTGTCGCGGCGGCTCAAGCCGGAGTAGCCGACGGGAGTCGGGGCGTCCGGCCGGGGTGGCCGGGGGCCGGGCTGGGGTTTCGGGCTTGGGGCCGGGCTGGGGTCTGGGGCTGGGGCCGGGCTGGGGTCTGGGGCTGGGGCCGGGGGCTTGCCGTCGAACGGGCGACCGGTGTGTGGGTCGAAACGGGGCATAACCGGGTGAAGTCGCCATAGTCTTGGTGCAGCGGCCGGTACGCGTGCGGCTGCCCTCGGTAGGACCGGGCACAGGGAGCGGGGCGAGCCGGTGAGCAGTGAGGCGACCATGACGGACCGCGGCTGCGACTGCGACGCCTCCGGGCGGCCCGCCGCCCTGCCCGACCTGCGACTGCAGTCCGTGGTCGAGCTCGCCCAGGACATGGCCGGGGCGCTCACCCCCCTGGAGGCCGTCCGCGCCGCCGCCGCCCGCGCCACCGAGGCGCTCGGCGCCACCATGGCCGCCGTCTCCGTCTGGGACCGCGAGTCCGGGCGGCTGCGGGTCCTCGTCAACCACGGCGACCTCGCCCCCGGCGAGGAGGAACAGCCCGAGGACGAGTCCTACCCCGTCGCCGACTTCCCGGAGATCGTCACCTATCTGGAGGAACGCTGGACCACCGGACGGCTGCCGCGCGCCTGGCTGCAGACCGCCGAGAACAGCGAACCCCACGCCGGTCACGTGCATCCCACCGCCGGCGCGTACTGCCAGGAACGCGCCGCGGCGCTGCGCCGGCGCGGGCGGGGCTGCTGCGTCGTCGCGCCGATCGTCCTGCACGGGCAGGCCTGGGGCGAGCTCTACCTGGCCCGGGCCACCGGGATGCCCGAGTTCACCGAGGCCGACGCCGACTACGCCACCCTGCTGGCCGCCCAGGTCTCGGCCGGGCTCGCCCAGACCGAGCGCCTCGCCGACCTGCGCAAACTCGCCTTCTCCGACCCGCTCACCGGTCTCGCCAACCGGCGCGCGGTGGACGCCCGGCTGGAGAGCGCCCTGGAGGCGCACAACCGGGACAACACCGTCGTGTCGCTGGTCGTGTGCGACGTCAACGGCCTCAAGCGGGTCAACGACCAGCTCGGCCACGAAATGGGCGACCGCCTGCTGGAACGATTCGCCCACCAGCTGTCGCTCGCCGCCGCCAAACTGCCCGGCAGCCTCGCGGCCCGGCTCGGCGGCGACGAGTTCTGCCTGCTCGCGGAGGGCCAGAAGGCCGACGAGGTCGTGGCCGTCGCCGAGGAGCTGTGCGCGCGGGCGCTGGCGCTGTCCGAGGGCGAGGGGGTGGCGTGCGGGGTCGCCTCGACGGGGGATTCCATCGGGCCCGTCACCACCCCCGACCGACTCTTCCGGCTCGCCGACGCCGCCCAGTACCGGGCCAAGGCCGCCCGCGCCGCCCACCCCGTCGTCGCCGGGCGCAGCCACGGGCCCGGCTTCTCGCCCGACCCCACGGTGCTGCTGGCCGACGCCGCCGACCCCCACCACCGGGCGGACGGGCGCGGGCGGCCCGGCGGGCGGATCGGCAACGGCGACCGGCGGCGGTTCCGGGGTGCCGCGCACAGCGCCGACCCCGGGCAACTGCTCACCGCCGTCCTGTCCGCCCTCGACCAGCACGGCGCCGCCCGCGCCGTCCACAGCGCCGACACCCTCGGCAAACTCGCGGTCGTCGCCGAGGCCGCCGCCCGGCTGCTGGACGCGGTGGGGTGGTGGGTGTCGTACGTGCCGCCGGGGTCCCAGCTGATGCGGACCGCCCAGCACGCCGTCTACCGGATGACCAGCGGGCCCAGCAGCACCCGTGCCGAGACCCAGCGCGCCCAGATCGAGGCCCCGGACGCGGTCTTCGATCTCCGGCACTACCCGATGACTCGACGGGCCGTCCGGGGCGGTGCGTTTGCCCTCCGGGCAGGGGCGGCCGGCAACGACCCGGCGGAGGAGGCGATGCTCGTCGTCTCCGGCTACCGGGGGATGGTCGCGGCGGGTGGGCAGAATCCGGCGGGTGGCTGGCTCGTGGAGCTGTTCGCGGATGATGCGACGCTTCCTCTGGGGCAGGCGGCTTGTGTGATGCGGGCGTTGGTGGCGGTGGCGCTTTCGGGGCCGGCTTCGCCGCCGGGGGTTTGAGGGTTCCGCTGCGCGGGGCTTGGGGCGGGGTCGTGGGGGTTAGCGGTGGCGGGGGGGGGGCGGGGGGAGG
>NZ_JBHWGV010000021.1:0-8793 GCF_042732955.1 Kitasatospora sp. NPDC059747
TGTGGCGGTCGCCCTCCCGCGGCTTTTGTTTCTTATATGTGGGTCTTTGCGGCGTTGTCCAGCGCCACGCGCGCGCCCCCCCCCCCCCCCCCACGACGTCTACGTGAGCCGAATGAGCCAGCTGGTCGCGTTCTTGGCGCTGTCTCCTCGGGTCTCGAGCAGGAAGGTCTCTGGTGAATCAGAAATCCCCCCGCAGTATCGGGATGAAGGCCGTGGTCCTGGTTTCGGCGGGTGCACTCGCCGTAATTTCCGGCGTTCTTCCCAGTACGGTTGCAGCCGCTGACGCGGGCCAGCCGAATCAGGTCACCGACGGCGGTGGTGGCGGTGGTGGCGGTGGTGGCGGCGTGGATGGCGGTGGCGGTGGTGGCGGTGGCGGCGCGCAGGGTCCGGTCGGTCCGCAGGGTCCGCAGGGTGCCCAGGGTCCGCAGGGCGCGCAGGGCGCACAGGGTCCGCAGGGTGCGCAAGGTGTGCCAGGGCCTGCCAACGGGGCGCAGAGTGTGGCGGTGGTGAGCGGAGTCGTGGCCCCGAATACGCAGGGGACGGTCATGTGTCCGGCCGGTACATACGCCACTGGCGGTGGCGTCCGCCCCACGACTGCCGCCGGAATCGTTTCGACGTCCGGGCCGTACCCCAACATCGGCAATAGCACTCCCACCGGATGGACAGGTCAGAGCACAGGGGAGGCTCAGGTCTGGGTGATCTGTCGCCCGTAGATCTCTAGTTCACCATTCTGCGTGCAACCTCGGCCAGGTAAGTTGTTCAGCCTTGCGTCGTAACCGGCATCTGGCCTGGCCGAGGCCCCCAAGTATGATGTTGACTGGAAGTCACGCGCGTAGGAACAGCTGAAGGGGCAGCCACGGCCGGCCGCATCGGCGGCAAAGACGAGACGCCCGATCAGGTCGCGCTCGCCTCGCGCCAGGCCGAACGACCGCTTTCGGTGAAATCTCAGACTTCGGGCACTTCAGGCCCTTATCAGTGGGCATTTTGAGATTTCTATGGCAAAACGAAGCGAGCAACGGCCAAAAACACCATAAACTGGCATAATCCATGAACTATCCCCCATGCGAGCAGGACGTCCTCCTGACGATCGTGGCACCAGCCGCCATGGCGGCCACGATCGTCAACGTCACCCCTTCCCAGGCGGAGAAGGCCCTGGGCTCCAGCTCAGATCCAGACGTCATCGATTTCGATGGTCTGAATGGAGTTGGCGCCGAAGGAGATGGTCAGTTGCTTGCCGTTCAACGGGGCGTCGGGGGCGGTCTCGTACTGTCGTGCGATGCGGTAGTACGGGTCCGCGTCGGTGACCCAGCGTCGGGCGATGCTGCCGACGGCGCTGAAGCGGGAGAGGTCGTAGGTGATGTCCTGTGAGGTGTTGCCGCGCACGGTGACCAGGACCAGGCGGTGCCGGCCTGGGTCGTAGGCGGCGACGGTGGACGGGTCTCCGCTGTCGAGGATCTGCATCCCGGGCCGGATGTGACGGGTGTACTGGGCGAGTACGAAGTACTTGTTCGTCACGTAGGGGTCGGTGCCAGGGCAGGGGTTCGGCTCGCCCAGGGAGCCGCTCTTGACCGTCGTGTCGTTGCTGTAGGTGGCCTTCAGCAGGCCCCAGCTGAGGTTGTTGCCGGTGGCCGGGTCGGTGACCTGGCTGTCGACCGGCTGCCAGTAGCACCAGGCGGTCGGGTGCAGGTATCGCAGGTCCAGGGCGAGGTTGTAGGCGAGGTACAGGCCGTGCTCGTACTGCTCGCCGTACTCGCTCTGCCACAGCGGTCGGTCGCTGGCATGGACGTTGTTGTGCAGAGCGGACCGCGCGCTGCCCGAGTCGGTGTACTGGTAGCCGTGGACGTTGACCTGGCCGACCAGGCTCTGCGTGCCAAGTGCGGCCAGATTGCTCCAGGTGGTGTTGGCCTGGTCGTAGCTGTTCTCGTCGGAGGCGGCTATCACGATGTCCGACAGGCCGCGGGCGTCGAGTTCCTCGCGCAGGTAGCGGATCACCTTCTGCTGGATCGGACGGTTGAGGTCGGCACTGATGTGGCAGCCCTCCTGGGCCCCGTCGGCCGTCCACCACGGCGCCGAAGGCTCGTTGAAGGGATCGACGCTGCCGACGTCCACCCCCCACTGCTCCCGGAAGTACTGCGCGACGATCGCCACGTACCGGGCGTGCTGCTGATAGTTCCAGCTCTGCAGGTTGTCGCCACCGTCCGCGGCCCCGCACGGGTTCTGGTCGTTGCACATCCACCAGATCGGCGAGCAGGAGAACACCTGGAAGACGTCCGCGCCCCGGTCACGCGCCTTCCACACCATGTTGCGCTGCTCCGAGTCGCCCCACCAGCTCCAGCTGTTGGTGTCCGCCGGATTGTCGCTGAGCCAGTTGACCCAGTAGCCCTCGATCTTCCTGTACGCCGGCTGGTTCGGCGAGACCGCCTCACTCGGGCCGCCCGGCCAGGCGGGCTGCGTCATGCTGGCGCCGAGGTTGTACCGCACCACGTTGAGGCCCAGCCCGGGCAGGGAGCGGCCGTGGTACGCCACCGAACCGGTGGTGTAGAAGATGTCCGCGAGCGTGTTGTCCATGCCGAACACGTTTGCCCACCAGGAAAGGGAGGCCCCCCAACCTTGCCAGGCACCGTAGTTGAGGGACGGGTCGATCGGGGTCGTGTAGGAGGCGGCCGAGGCCGGCATGCTCGCCGCCATGACCGCAGCCGTCACACCGATTCCCAGAGCCTGTTGTCTCGTTTGCACCACTGACTCCTCTCCGAAACACGTGAATTCAGCGCAGTTCCAGTGCTCGCCAGGGCACTGTTGACTTGAGCATCGACTTCATGCTCATGCCAGGAGGCTGTCTGGTAGATGGATGCCAAACTTTGAGAACACTTGCTTGACAAGAGGGGTGCGGCCGCAAATTTTTTCTGGCACGGCCGCGCCATTCTGCCAAGTTGGCAGCAGGGCTGATGCGTTCTCGGGATGTGAGACCGAGTAGCTGAAGAGCTTGCTCGGGGTGGTTGCGGCGGTTGCGGTAGTTTTCGCGAGCGACGGCGACATTGGTCCAGTCGGCGAGGCCGATGGCCAGGCCGCAGGGGCCGGATGCCGATGTGACAGCGGTCAGCGTCATGGCTGAATCGGCTGCAATCTGGGCGAATCGATTGCGTATCGAGGCCGCCAGCCGACCTTCGTGAATTGACACTCGCCAACCTGAATATGCCCAGCCATTACGGCGAATCGTACTCTGGGAGCGGATCGCCCTGCCGGCTGTTCTCGGCACGCAGGCAGGGGGCGCACTCCCGGATGGCGACTTACGACTGAAGGGCCGGATAATCCCAACCCCACAAACAAGCGAAGCGCGCCTGCGCTCCGATCTAGAAGGATCGAAGAAAGCTCGCCCAACGAGCCGGGGTCGAATTCAAGTATTACGTACCCGAATGGAACGACCCTCGATCAAAGTTTCAGTCCCCGTGGATGTGCAGTCAATACCTGTGCGTCAGCCAGTGTAAGTAATACAATTACATCGCACTGAGGTTTTCTCGGCTCGGACCTACCGGCCAGGGCTTCGATGTAGTCCGGTGATGTCCGTTTTGTGATCACGCGAGACCGAGAAGCACCAGTGGGCGTCGTGGGTCACGGGCGCTGTGGCGGAGGCCAGCTGCGATGTTGGTGACGCCGGATAGCTTCAGCGCGCCGATGGCCAGGTTGCGCCAGGTCGCCATCGCGCGCGGCGCGTTGCCGGTCCGCAGCTGGGAGACGTCCTCGGCGAATGTGGTGTCCCTGACGTGATGCAGGGCCTCCACCTGCCAGTGGTCGCGGATCAGGTTGGCGAGCTGGGTGAGACCGGCCTGTTCGGCGGTGAGGCTGGTGACGGCATAGACGGTCTTCACCGTGGTCTTCCCGGTCTTGCGGTCGGTGCGGCGGCGCTTGAGCTGGACTGCCTGCCGGGCACCTGGGAAGAGCAGGTTGTTCACGGTGGCTACCTTGATCCGCCTGATCTCCGAGCGTCCATGGCCGACGTTCCTCGTGCGGCCCTGCAGCGGGATCTCCATCCAGGGAAGCGTTTTGAGCTGCTTGCGGAGCTTCTTCTGGTTGCCCTTGGCAATCACGATGTAGTGGGCTTCGCGGCCCAGGAGGTAGCTGGCGTGCTCGCGCTGGGTGTGCATGGCGTCGCTGGTGACGACCACACCGGCCAGGTCTGCGACGCCGGCCAGCAGCGGCTGGAAGCAGGTGATTTCGTTCGTCTTCTCCTGCACGTCTAACTGCGCGAGGACCAGGCCGGTGGTGTGGTCCAGGGCTGCGAGCAGGTGGATCTTGCGGCCCTTGGCCCTGGCGGCTCCGCGCAGGCTCTTCCCGTCGACTGCCAGGCCGCGCAGTTGGCCCTCGGTGGGATTGCGGCGGTCGGCGAGCCAGCGGCCGACCGCCAGGTCCAGTGCGTCGCCGTCGATCCGGGCCAGCAGCCGTCGATCCGGGCCAGCAGCCGTCGAACCGTCGTATCAGCGGGCAGGAGCCGTTTCGGCAGCAGCGGATCGAGGCGCACGCCGACGCGTTCCAGGACGTGCGGCGGAGCGTCGGCGATCCACTCGCCGACCGCCAGCAGCGATGTCGCCCCGGCCAGCACCGCGCACGCGGCCAGGGCGAGCACGACGACCAAAGCGTGGCGAACTCCGCGCGGATCGCGCGGATCGGGCACCTCGGCAAGGCGTACCAGCAGCCCGGGCACCTCTTCGGGCGCGACCTCCGGGTGCTCGCGGAGCTGGTCAAGGGCAGGCGGGATCGGCGATGATGCGTCGGCAGGCACGGTCTTCCAGGCAGATCACGGGGCGTCGAGAACTCCATGATCTTGGAAGCTGTGCCTGGCTCGCTCCGAGGGACACCTCAACCCGGCAGATCGTCATGAACCGGACGTCCTATAACTACGCCGAAGCCCTGGGTTTGTCGGCGAGATCGCCGGGCAGGGGCAGGAGTCGCTGCTTGCCGCGCGGGACGGCGCGGCCGTGACACGGGCACTTCGCCGGTTCGCGGTGGTGGTCATCCGTGGACTGCACCTGGTGCCGATGGAACAGGTAGCGTTGACGCGGTTGTTGGGCGAACCGGAGCCAGTGACGGACTGGCGCAACCAGCATCCGGGCAGTGCCGACATTCTCGTGGTCAGCAACAGCGGTGACCGGCCGGTGGTGGGCAACCAGGTCTGGCACTCCGACCGTTCCTTCCTGCCCCAGCCCACGCACTACACGATGTTGCGTGCCGACCTGGTCCCCAGTCATGGCGGCGACACGCTCTTCGCAGACATGGCCGCAGCCTTCGAGCAGGCGCCAGCCGGTTGGGCCGATGTACTGGCAGACGCCATAGGCGTGCACACGTACGACACCATCGCCCAATTACGGGCTCGCGTTCATGGCAAACCAGTTGAGCACGACTACGCCGAGCGCTTTCCACCGGTGCGCCACCCGGTGGTGCGACGTGATCCGGTCACCGGCCGACGCGGGTTCTTCCTCAACGAGCTGTGCCTAAAGCGCCTCGAGCGCCCTGACTCCCAGCCGTACACGGGCCCCTCGGTGGCAGAACTGCATGCGCACGCCACCCGGAGCCAGTTCGTCTACCGCCACCGGTGGCAGCGCGGCGACGTGGTGATCTGGGACAACACCCGGGTGCTGCACCGCGCCGACCGACTGGAGCGGGGTACGGCACGGGTGTTGCACCGCACCACCACCGCCGCCGAACGGGCCCCCGCCGCCACGTGACGTGACGTGATCACCCTGAACTCCGAAACCGCCGGATCAGCCACAGCCTCGCCGACAATCATCTGCTCGATGCCAACGGAACGGAACCGGGCGTGCTGCTGAAGCGCCCAGCCCTCCACCACTGTTGGTGGCCAGTTGAGGATCGGCTGGCCGCTGTCAGAGCACCAGATGGGCCGCTTCTGACAGGTCCAGCCCCCTGTCCACGTTGCGTCCAATACAACATCGTTGCATCGGTTTCGCCCGCCCATCCAGAAACACCAACCGGGGGACCAGCATCCGCCGATCCCCCGGTAAGGTCGCAGCTCAGCAACGTGCGCATCGCATACCAGATGTTGCGTCGAATGCAATACCGCTCACTACTCCAGGTACAGCCCGGCGAAGATCCCGTCGAAGCCCAGGGCGATCCGGGCTTCGTCGAGGGTGCGGTAGTGGGTCCAGGTCGGGTTGGCGAGCATGATGTCGAAGTCCCGGCGGGTGATCTCGGGCTCCAGCCACTCGGCGCCGCAGCGGCAGCGGATCCAGACGTGGCGGCGGTGGTTGATCAGCAGCCAGTCGCGGCGGGCCCGGCAGGTGGAGCAGGTCACCGGGATTCCGCCGAGGACCAGTTCGGTGGGGCACTGCGCGAGGCGGACGGTCTCGGGGCCGCTGGGCGGCTGGGTCTCGTACTCGAGTTGCAGGAGCGGGTCGGTGCCGGCCGGGGCCGGGGTGATGATCGGGGCTGGGTTGGTGGTCTGCTCGGTGGTTCTGGACACGGGCTCTCCGTTCGCAGTGCTCGGTTCTTGCGTAACACCTGGTGGAACCGGGTGTCGAGGGGTTTGCCGACCGGCGGACGGCTGTGGCCGCCGGGCCGGGGTCAGCGTCGGGGTCCCGGGCGGCGGGGTTCGTTCGCGGCCGGGGCCGGCGCGGGCTGGGTGATGCGGGTGTGTTCCGGATCGGTCGCGGTGCGGGCGCCGACTGCCGTTCCGGTGAGCGGGCGTTGGGGGTTGGCGGGGAGGTCGGCGATGCGGCGGATGCGCCAGACGAGGACGTCGGCGGTGTCGCGGGCGGTTTCGAGTTCCCGCCAGGAGGTGGCCTCCGCGAGGAGCGCCTCGGGGTCGTGGCCGGCCTGTTCGGCTTCGGCGAGCACGGCCGTGAGGGCGTCGTGCTCGCGAGCGTGGCCTGAGGCGTCCTGTTCGCCGAGGACGCTGCGGATGGTGGCCTCGTGGCGGCGCCGGTCGGGCTCGGGCAGGGCGCGGCCGATCTCGCGCATCGTCCGCATCGGTGTGGCGCCGGCCTGTTGGTAGGCGGCGCGGAGGTGTTCGGCGGCCTGGCGGGAGGCGGCGGCCTGCTGGGCGTGGCCTCGAGAGGAGTGCCAGCGGGCGGCGGCCATGGTGACCAGGACAAGGGTGGACAGGACCATCGCGGTGGCGCCGCCGTCTTCTCCGCGTCCGAGTGCTCCGCCGACGTGGACGATTCCGCGGGCGGCGGATCGCAGGGCGCGGATGTCGGCGTTCTCGGCCTGGACGTGGCTGCGGGTGGCGCGTTCGAAGGCGCGGGCAGCGTCTCGTAGTTCAGCGCGGGTGGCGGCCGGGGAGGTCTGGGCGAGGGCGTCGAGGAGTTCACCGGTGCCGACGAGCTGGGCGGCGGCTTCGTCGTCGTCCTCGTCGAGGACGGCGGCGGCGCGCTCGGCGGTTCCGGCGGCGTCCCGGCGGTGCCGGGCGGCAGCGGACCGACCGGTGTGCGGTGTGCCGGGCTGGGGCTGCTCGGTGTCGAGGGGTCCGTCGGTCAGGCGGCGGCGGATCCGCGGGAGGGAGAGGTCGGGGGCGAGCTTGGAGCCCGGGAACCAGATGGGCTCTTTGCCGGCGTTGCGGTCGCCGGGGAGGGCGACGTTGTAGCCGAGGACATCGCCGGAGGGAGCGTGGCGGAGCTTCACGCGTAGGCCGGCCTCTCGTAGGCGGGTGAAGAACTCCTGCTCGGTGGCGGCTCCGGCGACGGCCTGGCGGACGGCTTCGCGCAGGGTTTCGCGCGGGGTCTCGGTGCGGCTGGTGCGCTCGGCTTTGAAGTGTTCCTGGCTGGTGGGGTTCTGGGCGGCGGTGCCGTCGCCGGGGTTGAGCTGTCGCAGGCCGTATTCCTTCTCGATGAGGCGGGCCTCGGCCTGAGCCTTGCGCTTGTCGTAGCTGAGGCCAGCGAGGCGGCCGTCCTGGCGGACCAGGGTGGCGGCGATGTGGATGTGGTCGGGGGCGTGGCGGACGGCGACCCAGCGGCAGGCGGTGGTGTCGCCGTCGGGGGCGATGCCGGTGGCGTGGACGATGCGCCGGGCGATGGTGGCCCACTCGGCGTCGTCGAGGTGCCGGTCACCGGGGGCGGTGCGCAGTGAGCAGTGCCAGATCTTGGTGGCTGGTGCCTGCTTGCCGAGGGCTTTGACCGGCTGGTCGAGCTGGTTGGCGAGCTTGGCGACCTGGTGCCGTTCCGGGTTGGGGCCCGGGTCGGGGGCGAAGTTGTTCCAGGAGGCGACGAGGTGCTGGTCGGTGTGTTCCTCGTGCTTGCCGGGGCCGAAGAGGTAGTCGATGAGGGGGAAGGCTCGGTCGGTGCCGGTGCGGATCTTGGGGATCACCGGCGGATGAGCCAGTCGACGGCCTCGTCGACCGCGTCGATGGAGGCTTCGACGCGGGCCAGGAGCTGCCGGAGTTCGGCGCCCGGCTGGCCGCTGGCGTTCACGTAGTGGGCGAGCTGGTTGAGGTTGTTGCCGACGGCGCCGAGCTGGCGGTTGGACTCCATGAGTTCCTGGATGCCGCGGCGGTAGTCGGCGACGGCGGCGGTCGGGTCGGTGCTCTCGGCGACGGCGAGCGCGGCTGCGGCGGTGAAGCCGCCGGGAGCGAGGCCAACCCGGCCAGCGGCGCGCTGAAGGAGGGACCACTCGGGGTCGCTGAAACGGGGGCAGACGCGGTTGGTGCGCGGCGCGCTCTGGCGCAGGCGACGACGGGTGGCGGGTCGGACGGCTTCGGCGGTCGGCGGGGTCTTCTGCTTCTCCTCCTTCGTCGGCACCCCTGGGCCGAGTGGCGGGCGGGGGGGGTGGGCGAGGCGCGCGCGGGCG
>NZ_JBHWGV010000021.1:8803-9326 GCF_042732955.1 Kitasatospora sp. NPDC059747
CCCCCCTGGGTCTGCCGACGACCGGGGAGCCCGCGCCACCTTCGGGGCGGCGGCGGGGTAAGGACTCCTTACCCCACAACTTGCTCCGCCAGGAGCCTGATCACGGTCACGTTCCGGCCCCGCTGTGGTGCCGTCCGGGCTGCCAACGCTCACTGGCTGGCCTCGTCGTCGCGCTGTCGGATTTCGCGGAGGAGGTCCTCGACGAAGTCGAGTGCGAGGACGGGGTGGTGGAGGGTCCAGGGGTGGGAGTGCCGGCCGCGTTGGACGCTTCGGGTGCCGTCAGTGCCGGTTTCGAGGCGGTAGAGGTGGCCACGCTGGAGCATGACGGCGAGCCAGGAGTCCGCCTCGGCCCAGGTGGCGGGGGTGGTGCGCATGGTGGCTGCTCTCGTTCGGTCGTGGTTGGGGCGGGTGACCGGCCGGGGGGGGGGGGGGGGGGGCCCCCCCCGGCGGGGGGGGGGCCGGGCGCGCGCGGGGGGGGGCGCGGAACCGGGGGGGGGGGCCCCCGGGGCCGCACCAGCGTGAG